>CAYZLP010000349.1:3162-5628 GCA_964478635.1 uncultured Caldilineaceae bacterium | reverse complement strand
GACGACGGCGATGCCGGCCAGGCCCAGGAGCGTGCCCGTAATCCAGAAGCTTTCTCGAAAGCCAAAGGCATCACCCAGGAGACCGCCCGCCACCGGGCCGAGGCCAACGCCGATCCAGCGCCCGGTCTGGAGGAGCCCCAACGCGCTGCCGCTCCGCTCGGGGGGCGTCTGCGCGGCGACCAGGGCCGTCGTGGCGGCCGCAACACCGGTCACAGCGCCCTGAATAGTCCGTAGGAAGACGAGCTGTTCCGCATTCTGGACAAAGCCCAACAGGCCCAGCAGCAGCGCGCCGCCCAAGGTCGCCCGGGCAATCATGAGCTTGCGCCCGTACCGATCCGCCAGCGCACCCCAGATGGGCGCAGAGAGGGTCATGGTGATTGCCTGGGAAGAGAAGACCAGGGCCGCCCAGAACTCGATGCTGCCGCCCGTGGCCACGCCGACCTCCCGCACGTAGAGGGGCAGAAACGGAAAGACCAGGCTGAAGCCAGCCGTCGACAGCAGCTGCACCACAAACAGTATCCCCAAATTTCGCCGCCAACCCGTCAAAATCGGCCAGTCCCCCAATCTTCAATCTCCAATCTTTTCCTTCCCACTACACATCCAGCCACGACATCCCCAACAGCGCCAGCAGCCCCAGCGTCATGTTGTAGACGGCGTGCATGACCATGGCCGTGGTGGTGTTGTGGCGGTTGCGCAGATGGCCCAGGAGTAGGCCGAGGACGAAGACGATGAGAGTCGATATGGTGATGCCGTAGTTGCTGTGCACCAGGGCAAAGAGGAGGGCCGTGACGATAATGCCGAAGCGGGGTTGGACCGCGCCGCGGAAGAGGGTTTCCTCGCCCAGGGCAGCGGCCAGGCCCAGCGTGATGATGCCCAGCCACGAGCCGAAAAGCGGCCCGAGCAGTTCCTCGGTCAGAGCGTCTGCATTGGGATCCACGCCGAGATTGAACTGGGTCGCGATGGCGCCGATGACCATGACAATGGGGACCATGGCCACACCGTAGCCGATCCCGATCCCGATCTGCTGACCTGTCGGCCACACAATGCCGGCGCGGTCCAGGGACTTGCCCCAGGCAAGGCGCGTCAGCCAGCCCACGCCCACCAGGGCCAGCAAGGCAGTGAGGATCTGCTGCACCCAAAGCACGAGCATAGTCATACCCGAACCGGCCTCGCCGGCAGCCTCCAGCACGTCGGTCAGCGTGCCCAGACCGATGCCAAGCGTGACGACCAAGTTGATGACGATCAGCATGGTCCAGGAGAGCGCCACGGCATGAACGGGGCTCTCCGGGTCCATGGGCAGAATGCGCGCCGCCATGCGCCGCACCGGTTTCAGCAGCAGAATCAGACCTACGAGCGACGAAATCCAAAGACCGGCGCCAATGAGCATGGGCGATTCAAAGGCGCCCAGGGGATCGGTCCCGCCGGTGGCGAGCAGCAAATCTTCCATCAGTTCGGGCTGCTGCTGGGATAGGCTGAACATGGCCTGGAAGCCCACACCAACCAGCAAGCCACCGAAATAGAGGGCCGCCGTGCCCAGGTAAGCCAACCAGGCCAACGTGCTGTACGGCTCTTCAACTTCACGGCGCGCTTCGGCCGCATTGGCCAGATACATCAATAGGAAAAGGGGCGCAAAGGTCAACAGCAAGCCCATTAATTCGGACATCGAAACTCTCCACAGTCATATGCTATAATGATGCGCCTGAGGGATATGAGACGCACTGCACAGTCTAACACAGAGAGACGGCTTCCCAAGAAGAAGAGGCCGTGCGTGCGCTTTGAGACGCGGAACGGAGCACCACATGAGTCAGGAGCAAAGAGCACCATCTGGGGCGGGCGAGCGGAGCCGCGCCGGCGTATCCCAGGAGCGGCCCGCGCCGGCAAATGGTTCGGCAAGCAGTTCGCTCCCTCCGCGCCTTCCTGACGGGCGCTTCACCCGCCACGCGCCGCACCCGGACGCTGAGGCATCGCGCCAAACGGAAGCATTGCCCCCGCGGGAACCGATCATCATGCCGACCCAGCGGGCTTATGAGCCGGACTTCGAAATCGATACTCTCTCTCTGGATGAACTGTGCACTTCCGAAGCAGTCTACAACCGGGAGTTGGCCTGGCTCGACTTCAACTGGCGCGTCCTCTATCAGGCCCTCGATCACCGGACGCCACTCCTGGAGCGGCTCAAGTTTCTGGCCATCACCTCCAGCAACCTGGATGAGTTCTTCCGCAAGCGCGTAGGGGGGCTGAAACGGCAGCAAGCCGCAGGCATGGCCAATCTCACCATCAAAGGCTGGCCGCCTGACTACCAGCTCGCCTTGATTGCCCGAACCGTGCGGCCCATGATCGACACCCAGAGCACGTGCTTGCTGGACGACATTCTGCCGGCCCTGGCGGAGCACGGCATCCGGATCTTCAAATATGGCCAAGTCAGCGACGACGAGCGGGCGCGGCTGGAAGAGTATTATCGCCGGGAGA
>CAYZLP010000349.1:0-3062 GCA_964478635.1 uncultured Caldilineaceae bacterium | reverse complement strand
CTGAGCGATCCGCTCCACTTCGTGCCGCTGGAGCAGGTCATCATTCACAACCTGGCCTCGCTCTTCGAAGGCATGGAAATCCTGGCAGCCTACCCCTTTCGGGTGACGCGCAATGCCGACATCGCACGCAACGAGGATGAAGCCGACGACCTGGTGGAGATGATTGCGGAGGAGCTGCGGGAGCAGCGCTTTGCGCCCGTGGTACGGCTGGAAGTGGATGAGGCCATGCCGCAAAACATGATCAGCCTCCTGCAGCGGGAACTGCACCTGGAGGAGAACGACGTCTACCGGGTGCGCGGCCCCCTCAACCTGACCGACCTCTTCGCCCTGGCCGACATCAACCTGCCCGAGTTGAAGTACGATCCATGGACGCCCATGGCGCCGCCGCGCCTCTCGGGGCTGGACGTGCGCGAGCGTCCGGGCGAGATCTTCTCGATCATAAGCCAGGGCGACCTGATGGTGCACCACCCCTATATCAGCTTTGGACTGAGCACCCAGCAGTTCATCGAAGCCGCGGCCCGGGATCCGCAGGTGCTGGCCATGAAGCAGACGCTCTATCGCACCAGCGCAGACTCGCCTATCATCGACGCGCTGATTCTGGCGGCGGAACAGGGCAAGCAGGTCGCGGTGATCGTCGAGGTAAAGGCGCGCTTCGACGAAGCGCGCAATATCGAAATGGCGCGCAAGCTGGAAAACGCAGGCTGCCACGTGGCCTACGGCATCGTCGGCCTCAAGACCCACTCCAAGCTCTCCCTGGCCATTCGCCAGGAAGAGAACGGGCTCAAGGCCTACTATCACGTGGGCACAGGCAACTATAACCCGCGCACGGCCACCCTCTACACGGACCTGGGCATCTTGGGCTGCCGGCCGGACGTAGGCGCGGATCTCATGGATCTCTTCAATTTCCTGACGGCCTACAGCCGCCAGACCGAGTACCGCAAGCTCCTGGTGGCGCCGGTGAACATGCGGCGTCACTTCCTCAGCCTGATCGACGATGAGATCGAGCAGGCCCAGGCCGGCAAACCCGCGCGCATGATCGCCAAAATGAACGGCCTGGAGGATGGCGCGCTGGTGCGCAAGCTCTACGAAGCCAGCCAGGCGGGCGTGGAGATCGACCTGCTCATCCGTGGCGTCTGTCGCCTGCGGCCCGGGCTGCCCGGCATCAGCGAGAACATCCGGGTCATCAGCGTCCTGGGCCGCTTCCTCGAACATTCGCGCATCGTCTACTTCCACCACGGCGGCGAGCCTCTCTACTTCATCGGCAGCGCCGACTGGATGCGCCGCAACCTGAGCGATCGGGTGGAAGCCGTCATACCGGTGGAGGAACCTCGCCTGCAGGAGCAGCTCGACATCATCCTCAACGCATCCCTCAACGATCAGCGGTTGGCCTGGGAGATGCTGCCCGACGGCCGCTATCGCCTGCGTCTGCCCGAGCCCGGCGCTACGGGCCCGGCCGCCCAAGGCACGCATGAGACGCTCATGCAGTTTACGCGGACCTTTACCTCGCAGATTCAGGAGACGGGGTAGAAATCGAACGCGATTTGGGTGGGTATTGGCGGATGCGCGGATTGCATATTACAAGGCGCGAGAACCTATCCTGCTGCGATGCCACCCGGTCGATGTTTCGGTTTTATGAAGCAAATTCGCCTATGACGTGTTCCAGGCACATACCTGTCGAAGGATAGAAGTACAAAATCTCGATATGGAAAGCGTATGGAAATCATTTGGCGGTCAATTGACATCAAAGGTACCAAGACAGTATTCTATCAACAGAGCGGCCGGACAAATCTGGTGATGACATGACCGGTCCCAACAGCCGGGCGCTGAAGTCGTGACCGAGCGTCGGGCGCGTGCCGCTGGTATACCGCCCCCCCGGTCTCCCTATCATCCGTAATGGATTGGTCCGGGCGCCTTCTGACCTTCAACCTGTTTTCGGTAATTGAAGAAGCGCAGATGCAGCCATCGCTATTTTCCGAACCCATATCTCTAGCAAGGCTCGAATCACATATCTGGGAAGCCGCCAACATCCTGCGCGGCAGTCCAGTCGACCGTACAGACTGGAAGAGTTACATTCTGCCCCTGCTCTTCTTCAAGCGCATTTGCGATGTGTGGGACGAAGAATATACCGACGCGGTAAGCACATATGGCGAGGATTTCGCCGATGAGCACCGCTTTCAAGTACCGAAGGACTGTCACTGGACCGTCGTGCGGGAAACCCCGGTCAACGTCGGCACCGCCCTGAACAACGCCCTCCACGGCATCGAATCGGCCAACCAGCAACATCTCTACGGCGTCTTTGGCGACGCCCAGTGGACAAATAAAGATCGCCTGCCCGATGCCCTGCTCAAAGACCTGATCGAGCACTTCTCGGCGCTCAAGCTGGGCAACCAGCAGGTGTCGAGTGACATCATCGGCGATGCCTATGAGTACTTGATCAAGCAGTTTGCCGACGCCACCAATCGCAAGGCAGGCGAGTTCTACACGCCCCGCAGCGTCGTGCGTCTCATGGTCGACATCCTCAACCCCCAGGAAGGTGAGACCATCTACGACCCGGCGTGCGGTACCGGCGGCATGCTCTTGGCAGCCGTCGAGCATGTGCGCGCCAACGGCGGCGACCCGCGCACCTTCTTCGGCAAGCTCTATGGCCAGGAGAAGAACCTCACCACCGCATCGGTGGCGCGCATGAACCTGCTGCTCCACGGCATCGAGGATTTTGAGATCGAGCGCGCCGATACGCTGCGCAATCCCGTCTTTGGCGACCCGAGCACCGGCGGGTTGGCCACCTTCGACTGCGTCATCGCCAATCCGCCCTTTTCGCTCAAGAAGTGGGGTCGCGAAATATGGGAGAACGACCCGTGGGGCCGAGCCTTTGCCGGCCTGCCCAGCGACAACAGCGGCGATTTTGCCTGGGTGCAGCACATGATCACATCCATGGCTCAGGTGACCGGTCGCATGGCCGTCGTGTTGCCGCAAGGCGCGTTGTTCCGAGGTGGTGAGGAAGGCAAGATTCGCCGGAAACTCCTGGAAATGGATCTCATCGAAAGCGTCATCGGCCTGGCTCC
>CAYZLP010000348.1:3140-5634 GCA_964478635.1 uncultured Caldilineaceae bacterium | reverse complement strand
GCGGGGCATGACCGACGTGGTCTTGCTGGAGAAGGAAGATTTCTGGGGCGCAGGCGCAACGGGAAAATGCGCCGGCGGGATCCGCTATCAGTTCAGCACCGCCATCAATATCGAACTCTCCAAGCTCAGCCTGCCCATGCTGGAGCGCTTCGAAGACGAAATCGGCCAGGCCATCGACCTGCGCTGGCCCGGCTATCTCTTCCTCCTGACCAACGCGCGCGACGTCAAGATCTTCGAGCACAACGTAGCGCTCCAGCGCAGCTTGGGCGTGCCGACCGAGTGGCTGACCGGCGATGAGGTACGTCGGCGCGTGCCGCTGCTCCGGGCCGACGACGTGCTGGCCGGGACCTTCCATGGCGGCGACGGGTTGGCCGATCCCAACGGCGTGGTGATCGGCTACGTCAACGCGGCCAAACGGCTGGGCGTCACGGCCCGCACGGGCGTCACCGTGACCGGCATCGACACGCGGGGCGGACGCGTGCAGGGCGTGCAGACCGACGCCGGGGCCATCGCCTGCGAAGTCGTCGTCAATGCAGCCGGTCCGTGGGCCGGCATCGTGAGCGACCTGGCCGGCATTGACCTGCCGGTGACGCCGATCCGGCGCCAGATCTTGACCACGACGCCGATCCCGGAACTGCCGTCCGACTTTCCCTTCATCATCGATTTTGCCCAGAGCCTCTATTTCCACCGAGAGGGAGAAGGTCTGCTGGCCGGCCAATCCAATCCCGACGAGCAGCCCGGCTTTGACGAAAGCGTCGATCAGAATTGGGAATACGAGCACATGGAGCGAGCCATCGCCCGCCTGCCCTTGCTGGAGCAGGCGGGGCGTGCCGCCCACTGGGCCGGTCTTTACGAAGTTACGCCCGACGCCCACCCCATCTTCGGCGGCGTTGCGGAACTGGCGGGCTACTACGTTGTCGCCGGCTTCTCGGGCCACGGCTTCATGCACGGTCCCATCGCCGGCCTGCTCATGAGCGAGATCATCCTCGACGGCCGGGCCACGACCCTGGACATCTCTTCACTCGACTACGCCCGCTTCGCCGAAGGCCGGTTGATTGAGGAGTATAATGTGATTTGAGGATGGTGAGCGGGGACAGATTGGCGGCTGCTGCTACATCGGCAACCGCCAGTCTCAGTCGGTCACGAGTTGGCGAAGAACGAGATTCCTCGCTGGCATTTCGCCAGAGTGAGGGTGTCTACGCAAACCCGCTCGGAATGACAAATAGGGAAATCTTCAATCTTTACCCATTCCCTACGGCGTCAACACCACCTTGCTCACCGGCTGTGCGGGATCGCGCAGGAGGTCCATGGCCTGAGCGTAGTCGTCCAGGGGCAGGACGTGGGAGATGATGACGTCGGGATCGATCACCCGCCGGGCGAGCAGGTCCAGGGCGATGGGGAAGTAGTGATTGGGAATCGCATGGGAGGCGCGCAGCTGCAGCTTCTTGAAATGGAAGTCGTTCACGTCGAACGTGAGATCGGCGCCGGCGCCGAATTCGATGCCGATGAGCCCCACGATGCCGCCGAAACAGGAGATGGCAAAGGCTTCGTTGAGCGTCCGGGGCGGAGCCGTGACCAGAACCCGATCCACGCCGGCCGGCACGGCCTCCAGAATCGACGCGACGATGTCATCCTCCGCGGCCGCCAGGGTGACGTCCGCGCCCATGCGCCGGCCCAGTTCCAAACGAAAGCGTCCCCGTTCCGTGGCACGATTGGAGCCCGTGAGAAAGACGCGCCGCGCGCCGCGCAGCCTGGCGACGCCCACGGTCATGAGCCCGATGGGACCGGGCCCGAAAACCGCCACTTCGTCATTGAGATCGGGATCGGCCCGCTGCACCAGGTCCAGGGCAACGCCCAACGGCTCGGCCAGCGAAGCCTCGTGGGGCGCCAGGGCCGTCGCATCGTAGGCGTGGACCATGTCGGCCCGGACGCGCAGATATTCGGCAAAGCCTGCCCGGTCCTCCATGTAGGTGGTCAGATTTTCGCAATAGAGGGCACGGCCGTTCTTGCACTGGCGGCAGACGCCGCAGCCCACATGGTTTTCGACCGCGACCGTCTCACCGCCCTGCCAACGCGTCACCCGTGAACCGACGGCATGGATGACGCCCGCCACCTCGTGGCCCAGGGGCGTCCACGCCTCGTTATGGCCCAGGAAGTGCAGATCCGTCCCGCAGATGCCGCAGGCCGTCACCCGCACCACGACCTCATCCGGGCCGGGTTCCGGCTCGGGCAGATCCCGCATCTCGAACTGAAATGGCGCCTTGCCCCAAAGTGAACGCACGTTTTCCTCCTTCTACGGTTGCTGTGCAGGCAACGATGCGATAGAACGCGGATTTACCGAATCTACGCGGATTTTCAACCAGTAGGTGCGGTTTCCAACCGCACGGGCTCCATGTGCCTCTGGTCTTTCGCGAAGATCGTGCGGTTTCCAACCGTACAGGCTCCATGTGCCTCTGGTCTTTCGCGAAGATCGTGCGGTTGGAAACCGCACCTA
>CAYZLP010000348.1:0-3040 GCA_964478635.1 uncultured Caldilineaceae bacterium | reverse complement strand
GGCTCCATGTGCCTCTGGTCTTTCGCGAAGATCGTGCGGTTGGAAACCGCACCTACGATTGCCGGAATGTTTTCTCAGTCCTCAGGAATCTGTCAGGCCGTCGGATTCAGCCGCGCGAGGAGTTCCTCGTTGGTCTCGGTCATTGCGATCAGCTTGAGCATTCCGCGCATGGCGGCAGCCGACTTGCCCCCGGCCAGCCAGCGATTCAGGGTGTTCAGGCGCGCGATTTCGTCTTCCGTGTAGAGCAACTCTTCTTTGCGGGTGCCGCTGGCCAATAGATTGATGGCCGGAAAGACCCGCGCCTCGGCCAGTTCCCGATCCAGGACCAGTTCGCTGTTGCCCGTGCTCTTGAATTCCTCGAAGATCAGGTCGTCCATGCGCGATCCGGTGTCGACCAGGGCCGTGGCGATGACCGTGACCGAACCGCCATTTTCGATATTGCGGGCCAGGCCGAAGAAACGCCGCGGAATTTCCAGGGCCTTGGCATCGACGCCGCCCGACATGGTGCGCCCCTTGCCCCGGCCGGAAAGATTGAAGGCCCGCGTCATGCGCGTGATGCTGTCGACCAGCACGACGACATCGCGCCCGCATTCCAAGTCGCAGCGGATGTGGGCCATGGTCAGCTCGGCCAGATTGACGTGAGAAGCCAGCTCCTGATCGCTGGAGCTGGCCAGCACCTCGGCCGGGACGCTGCGCCGAAAGTGGGTCACCTCTTCGGGGCGCTCGTCGATCAGGAGGACGACGATGCGCGTCTCCGGCTCTGATGCATGGATGGCTGCCGCCAGTTCGGCCAGGATCTGGGTCTTGCCGGCTTTGGGCGGCGCCACGATGAGGCCGCGGGTGCCCTTGCCGATGGGCGCGACCAGTTCCACGATGCGCATGGTGGTGTTGCCGTTATCGCCCAGGCGGAAGCGCTCATTGGGGTCGATGGCCACCAGGCGCTCGAAGGGCACGCGCGCCTGAAACGCCTCGGGCGTGAGGCCGGAGATCAGCTCGACGTCGGCCAGTTCGGTCCCCTTTTTGCCCGTCTTGGTGGGCCCCGTCACTTCCGCGCCTTCGGTGAGACCGTACTGGCGGATCAGCTTGGCCGGCACCCATACATCGTCGGAGGTCGGTTGGAAAGAGTATTCCGCCGCGCGCAGATAGCCGCCGCCTTTGGGCAACAGCTGCAGCACGCCGTTTCCGCGCTCAGACATGACGGCTCTCGCTTCCTACTGTGGCTGCGCTCACTATGGCCGCTCAATCCACCATGACCATGACGTTTGAGGCCTTGACGACGGCATAGGCCTCTTTGCCGGGCGCAAGGCCCAAGGATTCCGCCGAACTCTTGGTGATGACCGAAACAATTTCGACGCCGCCGGGCAGTTCGATGATGACCTCATCATTCACGGCGCCTTCGATGACTTGCTTCACGCGACCCTTGAGAACGTTGCGAGCGCTGATGCGCATGGTGTAGCTCCTTGTAGCGATGGGTTGATAGGTGGTTAGGTAACGATCGGTCCTGACAGCGACGCAAGCTTCACACCGATGCCGGGAGGAAGAAAAATCTCCGGTCAGTTGCACATTCCATTATGACACATTTTTGCTCAATAAGCCTGTGAGAGCGGGTCCGTTTCCTCATGGCCGGCCAAGAAGCGGGAGAGCCCGTGGACGGAGGCCAGGGTCACGCCGGCAATGCCGATGAGCAGCACACCCGTCCACAGGGCAGCATTGAGATCCCGCTCCAGCGCGCCGTAAACAAGGAGGGGCATGGTCTGGGTGCGTCCCTCCAGGTTGCCGGCAAAGAGAATCGTCGCGCCAAATTCACCCAGGGCCCGGGCCCAGCTCAGCACGAGGCCGGTCAGCATGGCCTGCCGACTCAGGGGGAGCGTAATGTCCCGAAAGACGCGCCACGGGCCCGCGCCGTCGATGCCGGCGGCAGCCTCGATCTCGGCCGGAATGGAGGCAAATCGATTCTGCACGGCCCGGATGTAGAAGGGCGACGAAACAAAGACCTGGGCCAGAATGATGGCGGCCGGCGTAAAGGGCAGCGAAATGCCGAAGATGGCTAGGGTGGAACCGAGAAGGCCCCGGCGGCCAAACGCCATAAGCAGCGCCAGACCGGCCACCACCGGCGGCAGGACGATGGGCAGTTCCACCAGGACGTTCAAGGGCCGCTTCAGAGGAAAATCGTAGCGGGCGAAGGCAAAGGCCAGTGGCGTGCCGAGCAGGATGATGATGATCATGCTGATCCCGGTTGAGACCAGACTCAGACGCATGGCCTGGAAGATGGACCCTTCAAAGAGCGGGGGCGCCAGGCGCAGATCGCCCAAGGCCCTCAGCGTCAGGGCCAGGAGCGGGATCAGCAAAAGACCGAGCATGAGGGCTGCGGCGACCCCGATGGCCATGCGCATGATCCATGCCTCGCGCTGGGAGGCGCGGTCTTGGGTTCTAGGTGACCTGTGTTGTTTCATTCGGGCCTTTGTCCAAATCCCCAGCGCTGCAGGATGGCCTGGCCCTCGTCGCTCAACACGAAAGCGATGAACAACTCGGCAAGCTCCGGCTCCCTGGCCTCGGCCAGCACTGCAATCGGGTAGGTCGCGCGCAGTTCGTGCACCTCCGGCGGGGGGATTTGCAGGACAGCAGCGGCAAGCTCGGGGGTGAGGTCCGACGCGTAAACCACGCCGGCGTCCGCTTCGCCCAAAGCAACCTTGGCTGCGACCTGACGTACATTCGTTTCTTCCGACACCAGATTGGCATAGACCGCGGTCGAGAAAGCCGGCCCAAAGGCGGGGTCCGCGTCCAGAGATGCCAGCAAGGCGTCGGTATAGTCTCGCACCGGCACGCCGGGCAGGGCCAGCACCAGCCTGATGCCGGGCTTGGCCAGATCGGCGAGCGAGCCAATTTCGGCCGGGTTTTCCTGCGGCACGATGGCGACTAGTTGATTGGTGGCGAAGATCACGGGTTCCGCGGCCAGGAGCCCGGCCTGGGCCAGATTGTCCATCTGAGCTTGATTGGCGGAAGCGAAGAGATCGGCCCGGCCGCCCTCCAGCAATTGGGT
>CAYZLP010000347.1:0-5634 GCA_964478635.1 uncultured Caldilineaceae bacterium | reverse complement strand
GAAGAAGAATCAATTCGGATTACCGTCCGCGTGGTCGCGGTCGGCGCCACGTTGATCAATTTGCTGCCCAACCATGATGGCGCACCGCCGGCAGATACGCCCGGCCTCTTTGCCCCAACACAGGACTGTGGATCGGTAAACGGCATCATGCTGCCCTGCTGGGATGACTACCTCGGCGACGGTGAGGCCGGGGAGTCCCTGCCCTACTACCCATATGCCAAGCGGCCCAACGGCTGCAGCGTCCCCGGCTCGGTCCCAGGCGCCCATGACACCATCAATCTATTCGGCATCACCATCAGCTTCACCGGCGTCTGCAACACGCACGACCGCTGCTATTACACGTTGGGCACAAACGCCCGCGACTGCAACCAAGCCCTCCAGATCGGCCTGCGGGCGCGTTGCGTGGAGATCATCGACGACCGGATGATGATGGGATGGGATATGTTGACGCTCGGCACATTGGCTGCGACAGCACTGGAAACTTGCTATACGAAAGCAGACGCCATGGCTGTGGGCGTCATCGGCGCGGAAGCCATCTATCATCCCAAAGCCCAGGCAATGCAGGCAGAATATTTGGCCCGGGTGGACGCATACCTGGAGACGGAACGGGCGAAGGCGATCGACGGGCAGTGACCTTGTGCAGTGAAGGATGCGCCAGGCCGGAAGCGGATTCGCCGGCAAACGCGTAACCAGCTACCGGCGCATACGCCGGGGCAGCGCCCCAAACCTACACTGTTTTGGCCTGCGACACGGCCCGCTGCACAGCAGCTTCATACAGCGAACGCAGCCTTTCCGTCAGCGCGCCGGACTGTCCATCGCCAATCACGCGTCCGTCTACCTTGAAGACCGGGGTCAGTCCCCCAAATGTTCCGGTCACGAAGGCCTCATCCGCGCCGTAGACATCAAACAGCGAGAAATTTTTCTCATAGCAGGGGATGCCACTTTCCCAAGCAACCTGGATAACCTTGCCCCGCGTAATGCCGTTCATGCAGTATTGCCCCGTGGAGGTCCAAACTTCCCCATGCTTGACCATGAAGAAGTTCGTCGCGTTGCAGGTGGCGACAAAACCGTGAATGTCAAGCATCAGGGCTTCATCCGCACCGGCTTCCAGGGCCTGGACCAGGGCCATTACTTCGTGCAACTTGCTGTGACAATTCAAACGCGGGTCGAGATAATCCGGTGAGCCTCGACGAATGGTGCTGGTGAACAGCGTTACGCCGCGGCTGCGCGAATCGGGAGCGGCGAGTTTGTATTCCGGGATGATGACCAGGTTGGGGCCGGTCACCGTCAGGCGCGGATCTTGCGAGGGCGTCTTCTTGATTCCGCGTGTCACCATGAAACGGACATGCACGCCATCTTGCATGCCGTTGGCGTCGAGCGTGTACCAGAGCTTGTCGATCAACTCCTGGCGGGTCATATTCATGTCCATGCCGATGGTCGCAGCCCCCTGCCAAAGGCGATCCAAGTGCTCGTCCAGAAAGACCAGGACGCCATCATGCAGACGGAGCGCTTCCCATACGCCATCGCCCACCAGGTAACCGCTGTCAAAGACCGAGATCTTCGCTTCCTCGCGGGGGAAGAGGTCACCGTTGACGTAAATCAAGACATTCTCGTTGCGGTCATCCTCTACGGCGTTGTGCGTTCCATGAACAGCCATGCGTAGCTCCTTAACAAAATCTAACACGAAACCCGGGAAACAATGCGCAACGGCCGTTTACAGAAGTTTCGTGAAGGGATAAAACTGCCACTGGGTCAGGGGTCAGATCATAAGTGAGTCGGTATCGTCCCTCAATGGAAGCAAGCTTTGATCTTGCGCGCTTCCATTTCTGGTATACTTCATTCTCAGATAGGCGGCAAAAATCGCAGCCGTCCAAAACACCCGTCAGGCTACCCGTCATCGGAGGCCCACATGGCCAAGCTCAAGCTGGACCTGCACGACATCTACAACAAGGGCGATCTTATCGAGATCGAACTAAACCGCATCATCGAAGAAGCGGTAGAAAAACGCATCAAGCTGGTCGAAATTATTCCGGGCAAAGGCAGCGGCCAATTGAAGAAACGCGTGCTCCGCTTTCTGGACCAGCCCCATATCCGGGCCCAGTATCACCGTGTCGACAAAGATAGCAAGAATTTTGGACGCATCTTTGTCCATTTCCGGCACAAGTAGGGCTCGCGCGGGCCAAGATATCTCGATTCCAGTCCCCGTCGCCGACAGTCGTCAGCGGCTGACCACTACACCCCATTCAAGCAGTCGTGTATGGCCCAAAACCAGACCCGGACTCAAATCTCGGTTTCATGAATCGATAATCATGTTCTACAATGCTGTTCAGGTAACAACTTGACCGTCGGTGCTGAATATTGCCGATTTCTGCAGCAGCGCCCGATGAACCACGACTCATGTAAGGTTGGGCGGAGATATGAGCACCTACATCTTTAGAAGACTGCTGCAGGCCATTCCGACCTTTTTCGGCGTCACGATCATCGCCTTCTTGATGATGCTCTCCGCGCCCGGCGACCCGATCGACTTGATCACCTTCAACCCGACCAGAGCGGATCCGGCCGCGACCGAGAGCCTGCGTCGCAAACTCGGTCTGGACCAACCGCCCATGGTTCAGTATGTCTATTGGTTGGCCGGCAACGACTGGGCAAAGTTTGACACGGATGGAGATGGCGTCCCCGACACGTACGGCGAGCGCAAGGGCTTGCTGCGTGGCGACTTTGGCCAATCGCTGAAACATCGCCGTCCGGTCGGCGAATTGATCGTCGAGAAGATTCCGGCAACGCTATTGCTGACCTTCAGCGCCCTGATTGTCGGCTACAGCGTGGGCATCCTCTTCGGCGTACTCGCCGCAGTCTATCATAAGACCTGGGTCGATCAAGTGATCCGCATTCTCACGGTGATCGGCAATGCCATGCCGCAGTTCTGGCTGGGATTGTTGCTGATCATTCTGTTTAGCGTGACCCTCGACGTCTTGCCCATGAGCGGCATGCGCGACATTACGCAGCGCGGCCAGGGATTCAACCTTGCCGACACGGCCAAACACATGATCATGCCGGTCTTTGTGTTGTCCCTGGGAACCATCG
Source organism: uncultured Caldilineaceae bacterium (assembly GCA_964478635.1). Taxonomy (GTDB): domain Bacteria; phylum Chloroflexota; class Anaerolineae; order Caldilineales; family Caldilineaceae; genus JAGRCP01. The sequence goes on along the minus strand of CAYZLP010000347.1, from coordinate 2,550 downwards.
CGTTCATCTCCCGCTTCACCCGCACCGAGCTACTGGAGGTGCTGGAACAGGATTTTGTGCGCACGGCCCGCTCGAAAGGGCTCGCCAACAGTCGAGTGTGGTGGTTCCACGCGCTCCCCAATGCATTGATTCCCGTTGCCACCTTTCTGGGCCCGGCGCTGGGCACCCTGCTGGCCGGAGCCGTGATCGTGGAGAAGGTCTTCAATTGGCCGGGCATGGGACGCATGGTCGTAGATGCCGTATTCAACCGGGATTATCCGCTGGTGATGGGATCGGTCGTGGTGGCTGCGCTCATGTACATGATCGGCCTGCTGATCTCAGACATCCTCTATACCTTGCTCGATCCACGCGTGCGCCTCAAATAGGACGATCCGACCCATGACTGTCGCAAGAGCGGACATGCTCACCGAGAAAGCGCCCCAGAAAACACGAACGTTGTGGCAGAACGCGGCGTCCCACATCCGGCGCGACAAACTGACCCTGGCTGCAATCCTGGTGCTGGGAATGATGACCTTGCTCTGTGTTCTGGGACCGCCCGTAATTGAAAATGTGCTGGGCCTCGACGTCAATCGGGTCGACATTCCCAACAAGTTTCTCCCGCCCGGCACGGATGGTCACATTCTGGGGACCGATCACCTGGGACGCGATCAACTGATCCGCCTGCTCTATGGCGGACGCGTATCGCTGGCCATTGCCTACAGCGCCAGCTTCATGACGATCGTGATCGGCGTGGTGTTGGGACTCATTGCCGGCTACTACGGCGGACGGGTCGACGATCTGATCACGTGGCTTGTCGCAACGCTGAGTTCCATCCCGACGCTCTTCCTGCTGCTGATTGCCGCGGCCTTTTGGACCCCGTCGGCGCAACTGTTGATCGTCATTCTGGCGCTATTGGGATGGGTCGGCACGTGTCGTCTGGTGCGGGGCGAGGTGCTCTCGCTGAAAGAGCGCGAATACATCCTGGCCGGGCAAGCGGTCGGCGTATCCAATACGCGCCTGCTGGCGCACCACGTCCTGCCCAACGTGATGCCGATTGTGCTCGTCACAATGACCATCATCGCGGGCAATTTGATCCTGGTCGAATCGGGGCTCAGCTTCCTGGGCGTGGGCGTTCAGGCGCCGACCCCGACCTGGGGCAACATGCTGACCGACGCGCGTTCCTACTTCAACGTCGGCACCCATCTGGTGATCTGGCCGGGGGTCTTGATCATGGTGACGGTGCTCTGCTTCTACCTGGTGGGCGACGGCTTGCGCGATGCCCTGGACCCGCGCACTTCCTGGCGACTGACGAAATAGTGCGCTGGCCGTGAACAGCTTGGCGTATATCGATACAGCCTGATCAAAATAGAACGCGGATTGAGCGGATCTGGCGGATAACCGCGGATCAATCTGGGAAAAAATCTGCGTAGATTCGATAAATCCGCGTCATCCGCGGTCCATTTTCAGGGCAAAACAAACGGCCTCACCGACTCAGCGGTGAGGCCGTTATCTACTTCGCTACGAAGATCCGTACCAACGCCTATTCTTGGATGAACCACTCATGCGGGTGATCCAGGTAGCCATAATAGACCCAGGTGGGCCCGGGTTCGAGGCCGCCGATGCGGGTGTTGCTCACGTGGAACATATTGGGCACGAAGAGCCAGACGTATGCCACATCCTCATGCGCGATGCGTTGAATTTCACGGTATAGCTCGGCCCGGGCTTCCTGATCACAGCCGGGAACGGACCGCGCCTCGTCGATGAGCGCATCGATTTCAGGATTGACGTACGACGTTATGTTGTTGCCCGAGCCCGGCACATCCAGGCGGCTGAGCAGCAGGCTCATGAAGGTATTCGGTTCGGCCGCGGCACTGTCGCTGTTGGTCATGGGCGTGGCGTCAAACTTCTGACCGAAGTAAACCTCTTCCAGGTAGTTGCCCCACTCGTAATGCTCGACCGAGACGTCGAAGCCAATCTGGTTTAGCTGATCCTGGATAATCAGGGCCTCGCTCTCGAACATCTGCAAAATGGAGCTGTAGGCGATGGTAAAGGCCAGCGGCATGCCGTCTTTCTCGCGGATCCCATCGCCATCGCTGTCAACCCAGCCCGCTTCGTCGAGCAGGGCCATGGCCGCTTCGGGATCGTACGGATAGGGGTCAAGGTCTTCGTTGTAGGCCCACCCGGCCACCGGGCTGACTGCGCCCACCAGCGGCGTACCGCCGTCAGGCCCCATGGCATCGATCATGTCCTGCGTGTTGGTGCCCAGGGCAACCGCCTGGCGCACGCGCACGTCACCGAAGAGGGGGTGAGGCGTCTGTTCCACGGGGTTGCCATCCTCGTCAAAGGCCGGCTGGGGATCGTTGGGATCCGACCAGTTCAGGGCCAAAAAGCCGACCGAAGTCTGGGGATAGGAACTCCAGGTCAGATTGTCGAGATTGGAAATCTGCTGGAAGAGATCGCCCTGCATGGTCATGTAATCGACTTCGCCCGCCTGGATCGCCTGGACGCCGATGGTGGCATCCTCCATCACCTTGTTGACCAGATTGGGGATTGCGGGTGCGCCGCCCCAAT
>CAYZLP010000346.1:3674-5647 GCA_964478635.1 uncultured Caldilineaceae bacterium | reverse complement strand
CCCGTCAGCGCGTGCGCATCACGTACGAAAAGGGTGAAGCCATCAAGTTCATCTCCCATAATGACGAGTCGCGCTTGTGGGAACGCACCCTGCGGCGGGCGGATCTGCCGCTGCTTTACAAGCAGGGCTTCAACCCGCAACCCCATATACAATTTGCCTCGCCTCTGGGCGTGGGCATCACGGGCGTAAATGAATTGATCGACATTACCTTCAGCCCGCCCCTGCCGCTGGCCGAACTGGCCGCGCGCATTGCCGCCAAGCTCCCGCCGGGCGTGATCCTGCACGGCATCGAGGAGGTTCCGTTAAAGACGACGGCCCTGCAGAGCCTGCTCATCGGCGCCGATTACACCATCCTGATCTTCGCAGAGCCGAATGAGATCGATCCGGCCGCTTTGGAAATCGCGATTGCCCGCTTTCTAGCTACCGAAGAGATCTGGCGCGAGCGGCAACGCAAGGGACAGCGTTACGAATACAACCTCCGTCCCCTGATCTATGAGCTGCGCTATGAGGGCTACGATCCGGACGCCGAGGAGCATCGCATTTTTCTGCGCGTCCAACAGCGGGAGGGGACCACAGGGCGGCCCGACGAGGTGGTGGATGCCTTGGGATTTGACGATTTCGCCCGGACGCTGCGCCGGGAGCGCCTCTATTTTGCCGACGTGGAGGAAGATGTGGCCAGCCTCGCGGCCTATCCCGTAGCCGAGAAAGCGGCCATCGAGCGGGGAGAGCGCAAGCCGCGCCGGGGGCGCAAGCGGAGTGGCAAGGCCAAGACGGCCAAGCCGGAGTCAAGCGGCGCTCGCGGCATCAGCGAACGGGCAGGCGACGAGTTCGTCTAATCCCAAGGAAAAGATGAAACTTTTGCTTTGGTCGTGTTGACAGCATAGAACGCCTCGTCGTTGTTCGACACAGGGAATAAACCGCCAGGAAAATTTGTGCAGTTTTGCCATTCCCCAACCGTCGTTTTGCGCATATAATGGTCGTGGATACCAAGCTATTGGGTCAATGACGGGCAGGGTTTCTCCCAGAATGCCCGTCGTGTCGCTGTGGAGATTCCCGCTATTTTGCCTGGTCTTCTGCCGACCGCCCATGACACCACGTTGACGAGATGCGGCCATTGCGTGTAAGGTATTCCTGTCAAAACCGCCTCGCCTCAGGGCTCAACGCAACAGGCGCATGTGTTGACCATGTCTAGACAAGCTTCCACCACAAACCGGCGGACTCGTTCCTTCGTGAACAGGGCGATCGACATTGCATTGCCGATCTTTGCCGTTGCCGCCGCGATGCTGGTCGGCGCCGTTCTGCTCCTCCTGTTGGGCGAAAATCCGATTGAAGCCTATGGGGCCATGTTCCGGGGCGCGTTTGGCAATGTGTCGGGGATCACCCAGACGCTCACCAAAATGACGCCGCTGTTGCTGGTCGCTTTGGGCATTTGCATTGCCTTCCGGGGCGGCATGATCAACATCGGCGGTGAAGGCCAGATCATCGTCGGCGCCCTGGCGGCAACGGCTTTCTCCCTGGCCTTTCCCACCTGGCCGCGCTGGGTGCTCCTGCCCCTGACGCTCCTTATGGGTGCGCTGGCAGGCGCGGTCTGGGGCGGCATTGCCGGCGTGCTCAAGGCCCGGCTCAAGGTCAATGAGATTCTTACGACGGTCATGCTGAACGTGATCGCGCTGCAGTTGATGAACTTCCTCCTGCGCGGTCCCATGCTCGATCCGGAACAGATTGCCGCCGGCACCAACATTCCCCAGAGCGCGGCTCTGCCCGTGCAGGTCTGGCTGACGCGGCTGGTCCCCCGCACGCTGCTGCATGCGGGCATCATCTACGCCATCATTCTGGCGATCCTGGTCTACTTCTTGCTCTGGCGCACCACCATCGGCTATCGCATCCGGGCTGTGGGGCTGAATCCGGCCGCCGCCCACTATGCCGGCATCCCGGTGCGCACGTACATGACGCTTTCCATGACCCTCAGCGGC
>CAYZLP010000346.1:0-3574 GCA_964478635.1 uncultured Caldilineaceae bacterium | reverse complement strand
TCCAGCGACATCTACGTCCGGCGCAGATCCCGCCGGCGCGTCTCGGTCGAGAGCGAAGAGAAGCTGCCCGAAACCGTGCAACTGGGCCAGGAGGTGCTGGGTGATTAGCGAACTCTTTACCCTCTCAGTGCTTATCGGCATCGCCCACAGCGGGATTCGGCTGGCGACGCCCTACCTCTTTGCGTCGCTGGGAGAAATGTTCGGCCAGCGTTCGGGCGTCCTCAATCTGGGCGTGGACGGCATCATGCTGATGGGCGCGTTTTCGGGTTTCTACGTGGTCTTCAATACGGGAAACCTCTGGCTCGGCGTCGGCGCAGCCCTGCTGGTTGGCGGACTCATGGGTCTCATCATGGCCTTCGTCAGCGTGACCATGCAGGCCGAACAGGGCATCAGCGGCATCGGTCTCTATCTTTTTGGCCTGGGCATGAGCAGCCTGCTCTTCAAGATGCTCATCGGTTCGGTGGAGAGCGTCTCCGGTTTCAGCGCAGTGCGTATCCCCATACTCAGCGACATCCCCGTCATTGGCGAGATCTTCTTCGATCACAATGTCTTGACCTACCTGGCGTTTTTGATGGTGCCGGTCAGCTGGTTCGTCTTGAACAAGACCACCTTTGGCCTGAAAATTCGGGCTGTTGGCCAGAACCCTGAAGCGGCCGACACCCTGGGCGTCAGCGTAACCGGCGTGCGCTATGCCACTGTGATTCTCGGTTCGGCCATGGCCGGCCTGGCGGGCGCTTCCCTGAGTATCGGCCTCCTCAACGTCTTTCAGGAAAACATGACCAACGGGCTGGGCTTTATCGCTGTGGCCCTCGTCTATTTTGGGGGCTGGCGCCCCTTCGGTATTCTAGCCGGCGCGCTGCTCTTTAGCACGGTCAACGCACTCCAGCTCTGGATTCAGGTGCTGGGCTTGCCCATCGCCTCCGATATTGCCGTCATGTTGCCCTATATTCTGACGATTGTGGCCCTGGCCATCGCCGTCCGCCAGGTCCAGCAACCTGCGGCCCTTACGAAGCCCTACGAGCGGGGAGAATGATGAAGGTACAAGATGTTGCTGTTCTGACGCCCTCCGGGCAACGCGGCCAAGCGCGTGTTACTTTTCGGTGAAGTTGCGTACCTCACTGCCGTGTAGAAGTCTGACTTTTGTCAAAAGTCAGACTTCTGGGGCAACTGCGTGACGCCTATTATCAATTTCAAGGAGAACGGATTATGCGTAAGCGATTATGGTTGATGACTTTGTTTGCCCTGCTCGCGCTCGCTCTGGCCGCTTGCGCGGCGCCGGCCGCGCCGGCCGGAGAAGCCCCCGCCGATGCCGGTGCCGCGGGCGAAGGGGAGGCCTCGGCGGAGCCTTTCCGGGTCGCCATCGTCATGCCCAGCACCATCACCGACCTGGCATGGAGCCAGGCCATGTATGACGGCCTGGTGGAAGTGCAGGGTGAGATGGGCGGCGAGGGCGCGATGGAGATCGCCTACTCGGAGAATATGTTCAACGTGGCCGATGCGGCTGCGGCCATTCGGGACTATGCGGCCGAGGGCTACGACCTGGTCATGGCCCACGGCACCCAGTACGGCAACTCCATGTTCGAAGTGGCCCGGGATTTCCCCGAGACGAGCTTTGCCTGGGGTACGGCCATAGACACCGGCGCGGATGAGGGCTACGAGAACATCTTTGCCTATGAGGCCAATGCCCAGGAGGGCGGCTATGTTAACGGCGTCATTGCCGCACTGCTCAACCAGTCCGGTGTCATCGGCGTGGTCGGTCCGGTGGAAGCGGGCGATGCCAAGCTCTACATCGACGGTTTTGTGGCGGGTGTGAAGGCCACCAACCCCGATATCGACGTGAACATCTCTTATACCGGTTCCTTTGGCGATACGGCCCTGGCGGCTGAAGCGGCCAACACGCATATCTCTGCCGGCGCCGATATTCTGACCGGCTCCGCGCAGCAGGTGGTGGGTGCAGTGGGCGTGGCCAAGGAAGCGGGCGTTCCGTGGCTCGGCACCCAGAGCGCCCAGACCTCGCTGTCCCCCGATCTGGTCGTTGCCAATCAGCTCTATGATTGGACGGGCACCCTCGAAGACATGATCGCCAAGATCCAGGCCGGCGAACTCGGCGGCACCGCCTACGTCCTCACCCTTGCCAATGAGGGGCTGGTTGTTGAATTCAACGACGGCTACAGCACGCCCGACGAAGTCAAGGCTGCTGCGGAAGAAGCCATCCAGGGAATCGTGGATGGGAGCATTGAGATTGTGATGGAGTAGGGGAAGGTGTTGGGGTTGTAGGGCGGTAGGGCTGTGGGAGAAGGCGGCTGGTTCGGGGTGAGCATGAACCAGCCGCATCGCACTGCCAACCCTCCACTACCCCGCCCCCCACAACCCAACAACCCTACCACCCTACGACCCGACAACTCCACACCACACGCCATGGCCGAAAACACAAACCTCCTGCCCACGGGGCGGGCTCGAATCGAACATTTGGAGATGGTCGAGATCGTCAAGCGCTTTCCCGGCGTGTTGGCCTGCGATCACGTCAATTTCGACGTGAAGGCAGGGGAAGTGCACGCGCTGCTGGGTGAGAACGGCGCGGGCAAGTCGACCCTGATGAAGATCCTCTACGGCCTCTATCGTCAGGAGGAAGGCGAGATCCGAGTCAACGGCCGGACGGTGGAGATCAACACACCCAACGACGCCATCGATCTGGGCATCGGCATGATCCACCAGCACTTTATGCTGGTCGAAACGCTGACCGTTACCGAAAACGTTGCCCTGGGGTTAGATTCAAGCCGGGGCCCCTTGCTCGATCTGGATCGGGTGGAAGCGCGCATTCGAGAGCTGTCCAAGGCCTACGGGCTTCAGGTGAATCCCAAGGCGCCGGTCTGGACCCTGGCCGTCGGGGAGCGTCAGCGGGTCGAGATCATCAAGGCCCTCTACCGGGGGGCGGCGCTCTTGATTCTCGACGAACCGACGGCCGTGCTCACGCCCCAGGAAGTGGACGAACTCTTCGTTACCCTGCGCCAGATGGCCCGGGACGGCCACAGCCTCATCTTCATCAGCCACAAGCTCCACGAAGTGGTGGACCTGAGCGACCGCATCAGCGTGCTGCGCAATGGCCGTCTCATCGACAGCGTGGTCAATGCGGGCGTAACCCGCAACGAATTGGCCCGCATGATGGTCGGCCGGGAGGTGCTGCTGGACCGCAAGCGGGGCGCGCCCGTGGCCGCCGAAATCAGCGCACGGGTTGGGCTTGCCCTGGAGGGCGTTACGGCCCTGGGCATCGTCGGCCAGAAAGCCCTGGACAATGTTTCGCTTGAAGTGCAGGCCGGCGAAATTCTGGGCGTGGCCGGCGTCAGCGGCAACGGCCAGCGAGAGCTTGCCGAAGCCGTTGCCGGTTTGCGCCCTATCGAGAGCGGTCGCATCGTGAAGTCCGGTCAGGACATCACCGCCTGGTCACCGGCTAGGCGCACGGCCGCGGGTCTGGCCTATATCCCCGAAGAACGCATGCACGACGGCGTGATCCAGGCCTTCAGCGTGGCCGACAACATGGTGCTGCAAGATCACACCCGGCCGCCCTTCAGCCGTA
>CAYZLP010000345.1:0-5660 GCA_964478635.1 uncultured Caldilineaceae bacterium | reverse complement strand
CGACAGGCTCAGGCTACGCGAAGGAGCGAAGGAGCGCATTGCTACGTCCGGCCGGCCAACAGCGGCTCGAACGTCTGCTCGTTCAAGCTGTCTCGCAGGCCAATGAAGACCAGTCTGGTGAGCCGCGGTTCTGCATCCCACGTTTTACCCGGCGTCAGGTTCCAGCGCCGGCCGACAAGCTGCAAAACATAGCGCCGATCCGGATCTTCGGCCAGGTAGAGAAACCCCTTCCCCCGCAAAACTCCTTCAGGCAATTCCTTCAAGAATGCGCGTACATCGGCTTCGCGCAGGGCCGATCGGTCCGTATAGCTGCGGGTCGCGTAGGGGGACAGGTGCGCGCCATCGTGAGCGTGCTCATGGGCGGGGCTGACTTCGGGCTCCGCGGGGGCGCCGTCCCAGGACCTGTCATGCTCCTGCGCGCCCAACAGAACGGAGAGCGGCGCCTGTCCGTCGATCGCTTCCACCATGCGATTGCCCGGCGCAACGCTGTCCAACCAGGTGCGCACCTCGACCAGCTGCTCCGGCGTCACCAGATCGACCTTGTTGAGCACGAGCAGATCTGCGCCCCGAAGTTGACGGATGACTGTGTCGCCTACATACTTGTTGGCCGCCTTCTCCCGGATCTGTTCGGCATCCGCAAGCACGATGACGCCCGCCAGCTCATAATTGAGAATCGCGCCATATTGGCCGATCTTCACCGGGTCGGAAACGCCGCTCGCTTCGACGATAATGTGATCGATGCGATCGGCATGGTCGCGCAGCCGGGCCAGGGCCTGCATGAAGCCGTCGGCCAGACTGCAGCAGATGCAGCCGCTGGCCAGATTGATGGTCTCACCGTCGTTGTTGACCACCAGATCGGCGTCAATATTGATATCGCCGAAGTCGTTGACCAGCACTGCCAGCCGGCGACCCTCATTGTTGCGCAGAAGGTTGTTCAGGAGCGTCGTCTTCCCCGCGCCGAGGTAACCGCCGATGATGGTGTAAGGGATCGTCTTTGTCATAATGAACGTAGTGAGATAAGGAGCGTGAGAGATAGGAAGAATGAGAGATTGGCGGCGATGGATTGCCGCTTCAATCTCTCACGCTCCCACTTTCTCAATCTCATCCCTTGAAAACCGACTTCCCTTCCTTCAACGTCTCTAGAACTTTGATGTTGAGGATGTCGTCCGCCTCGACCGTGAGCGGATTAACGTCGAGGATGACCAGATCGGCCAGCTTGCCGGCTTCGATGGTCCCCTTCTGATCCTCTTCGAAGATCTGCCAGGCGGCATTGATGGTCAACGCCTTGAGCGCGTTCCACCGGTCAAGGCGCTCGGTCGGTCCGAGCACTGCGCCGTCGCGCATCTGGCGCGTGACCGATGACCAGATGACGCGCATGGGATCCATGGGGCAGACGGAGAAGTCGGTATGGTTGGAACAGACCATGCCGGCGTCGAGCGCCGTTTTCATGGGGCTGATGAAGCTGGCCCGCTTTTCGCCCAGGTTGGCCACATGTTCGCCGCCCCAGAAAAAGGTGTGCATGGTAAAGAAACTGGGCGAGAAGCCCAACGCAACGTATTTTTCGATCTGGTCCGGGCGCATGACCTGGGAATGGATGATGACGGTGCGCCTGTCGTCGGCCGCCTTCACGCCGGCCAGTTCCGCGCCTTCGATGATCATATCAATGGCCGCGTCGCCATTGGCGTGGCAGAAGACCTGGATGCCCTTGTCGTAGACTTCCTTAAGCGCCTTGAAGATCTGTTCCGGCGGGAAGAGGGGCGCACCGCGCCAGTTTTCCTCGCCCCCGGGGCCCGGCGTCAGCAACGGTTCGGTCCAAAACGCAGTCTTGCCCTGGGGCGAACCGTCGAGCGTGAACTTGAGGCCCTGGAGCTTGAGACGATTCCTGTAAAAGCCGAAGGCCTCAGGGGACTCATCGGGCAGTTCCATGGGACCGCCCCGGAAATCGGGCGCAAATTCGCGCACCAGGGTCGGCACTTCCAGTATAAAGGGCAGCGACACGATGTCGAGATAGAAGAGACCCTGCTCGGCGGCCTTGCGCAGGAAGCGCAGATCCTTGGCATGGGAGGCGCCTTCCTGCACGGTCGTTACGCCGGCGCTGGCATAGATTTGCTGCGCCGCGTAGAGCGTATCCAACATCTCCTGCTCGGTCGGCTGGGGCATGGCGCCAAAGATGGGCAAGAATGCAGTCTCCATGATGAAGCCGGCCGGCTTGTTTGTGCCCTCGACGCGGTTGATGACGCCGCCGGGCGGCGTCGGCGTGCTCTCATCCATACCCACTTCCGCGAACGCAGCCGAGTTGAGCACCGCGCCGTGGTTGGAGCTGTGGATCAGCATGACGGGGTTGTCGGGAAAAAACGGGTCAAGCTCAGACGTCAGAAGTTCGCGACCCTCGGCCAGGTTCGAACGGTCATAGCCGTAGCCGATGATCCATTCGCCCGGTTCAATCCCGAGCTTCGCCACGTGCTCCTGCAGCACCTGGATGATATCCGCAATCCGGGTGACAGGGCCCACCGGCGGACCGGAAACATTGGCCCAGTTGACGATCTGGGGCGCATTCATGAAGTGGCCGTGCGCGTCGATGAACGCGGGCATGAGCGTCTTGCCCGCCAGGTTCTCCAACACGGTGTGGTCTTCCTTGCTGCGCATGACGTACTCTTTCTGGCCGGCGGCGATGATCCGGCCGTCGGTCACGGCAATCGCCTCCACCTCAGGACGATCGTCGTCCATGGTAATGATGGGGCCGCCGAAGTAAATGACGTCGGCCTGTTTTTCTTCGGACATAGGTTACTCCACTCTTTGGCTGAAGATAGTCTTGGACTTGTAACACGTCTTTATGCGGTTGCCGCGGCCCGTTTTCCAAAGAAACCGGCGGCCAAGAAAAGGAAGACCAATCCGACGACACTGCCCACGAGCACGATCAGGATCACCTCGGGATCGGTGAAGTTGGTGGTTGCGACAAGCAAGGCCGCCGAAATATTGCGTTGCCCGGTGCCAAGGGCCATGACGGAGCGGTTGGCCGCGCCGCCCGTGCTGAGCAAGAAGCCGGAAATCAGCGCGCCGGCAATGAGCAGCCCCGCCGCGATAAACGCGCCGGTGCCCACCACGCCCAGCAGGTCACGGAAGCCGATGAGCAGCCCGAGGACGCCGGCCAAGATCAGACTGACGCTGGAGGCCTGGTTCATGTAGGGAGCCAACGAATCGGCCAGGTTTGGCGTCCATGCCTTGACGAAGAGGCCGATGCCCAACGGAATGAGCATCAGCGTAATCAACGGCCGGGCGATGTCCCATGGATTGACGGCCACGCCGGGAATCAACATGGGGAGCACGATGGGCGCAAACCCAACCGTTACCACCATGAGCAGCACCATGAGCCCCACCGAAAAGGCCAGGTTGCCCTTGGCGACGCCCGCCAACTTGGGCAGAAAGGGCGCACCGGCACAGGCCGCCAAAATAATCAGACCGGCGCCCAGCCCCTCGCTCAGGCCCAATATGGCGACGATCCCGTAGGCCAGCGCCGGCACGATGGCAAAATTGGCCAGGAGCGCCAGCAGCACCAGCTTCCAATCCTTGAGGGGTTCCAGGATCTGGGGTACGGTCAGGCTCAGGCCGGTGCCGAACATACTGGTCAGCACGAAGGCCAGGACAAAGAGGTTAATGAGGAGCATGATGATGTCTTGCATGATGGTTCGGTCCTTTCTAACTGCACCGCTGAGGACGGTGATGGGGTTGACTTCAGGCGCCGTGATTTCCTGCGCAGCCTTTGGTGGAACGAACGCAGTTGGAACTACCCGCCATACCAGGCCGACATTGGTCGATTCATTGTAGCGAAGCGGCAAGATTTCTACCAACTCGCCATGAGGTTGGGACCAATCTGGCAACACATGATTTCAGCGAAATATGATTTCGGTGAAGTGCTGACGCAATCCAGTCCATTTGGCCGGTTCGATCAGTTTGTGTTAAATGATAGCAAGGAGTATCGTGTTCAAGCGACCCTACGGACGTCGCTTCTGTACTGTGAGCGGCTCAATGAACAAATATTTTTCACAGCTCGAAACCAAGCGACTCTGGATTCGCCGCTTTCGTCCCAGCGACATCGAACCTTTTCTGCGCTATCGCAGCGCGCCGGATGTCATCCGTTTTCAAGAGTGGACCGATGTCAGCCGGGAAGAGGTACGCTTCTTCGTTAACGGTCTGCGCATGGCCGAGCCCGGCGTACCGGGGCAGGCCTTTCAGTTTGCCGTCGAGCATAAGCGTGACGCGGCGCTTATCGGCGACATGGCCCTGAGCATCAAGGCGGACAATCCTTGCGTTGCTGAAATCGGCTACACGCTGGCGCCCGCCTATCAGCGCCAGGGCTACGGTTATGAGATGGTGAGTGCACTCCTCGATTACGCCTTTTCGACCCTCGCCATGCACCGGGTCTATGCCCGGGTGCTGCGCGAAAACGCCGCTTCGATCAACTTGCTGGAACGCCTGCGTTTCCGATGCGAAGGCGCGCTGGTAGAACAGATCTGGTTTCACGACGCCTGGCGCGATCAGCTGATCTTCGCCCAGTTGGCTCGTGAATGGGAACAAACGCAGCAACCCCTGCCTCACTGACGCTCTGGTAAACACGCCGACAACACGCTACAATCATCGTTGCGCGATACTCCTTTGGAAACGTTGCTTGAACTTCTTACATGCCAGCCGGTTTTCGCGCCGGAGGAATGTGCGAAGTTGAAATTACGAGACAATCAGGCAGTCATGCGCTGTTTGCCCGACCTCATGGAAAGGAGTTGTCATGCCCTACGAACAGATTCTGCGCCGCGCCTTCGAAATCGTGCGCAACAACCTCTACCTCATCGGCCTCGGCATTCTGGTCTCCCTGGGCAGCGGCGGAGGCAACAGCGGCAATTCCGGAACAAGCTATACGGTCAATGATCAGGACGTGGCCGAATTTACCGGCGACCTGCCGCTGCCGCTGCCCGATTTTCCGGTCGAACAGTTTCAGTCGGACGGCGGTTGGATCCTGCCCACCGCAATCATCATCTTCCTGATCCTCATCGGGCTGATCATCGGGCTGATCGTCTTCGTCGTCTCTTCGGTGGCCCGGGGCGGTTTGGTCGACAGCGTCAATCGGATTGAAGAAGGCGGCACATCCTCCTTCGGCGCCGGCTGGCGCGCCGGCTGGGCGCGGCTGTGGACCTTGCTGGGCATCAACTTCTTGCCCGCGATTCCGGTCCTTATCGGCGTGTTGATTCTGCTGGCTACCGTCGGTACGACCGTGGGCTTTGCCAGCCTCTTCGATGTCTCCAACTGGGCGGAGGCCATCATCGGCACGGGGATTGCTCTGAGCGTGGGCCTGCTCTGCATTTTGCTGCCCATCACGCTGGTGCTCTCGTTGCTGCGTACCTTTGCCCTCCGGGCCTGCATGCTGGAAGGGGCGGGCGTCTGGCAGTCGTACAGCCGCGGCTGGAACGTGGCCAGCGCTAACCTGGGACCGGCTATCATCTTCTTCCTGATCCAGATCGCCATCTCGATTGTGCTCGGCCTCCTGCTCTTCTTGCCCGGCATTCTCGTCGCGCTCTGTTGTCTGCTCTGGCCCCTTTTCCTGATCGTGCGCGGCGCCGTCGACGCCTACTTCTCCTCGGTCTGGACCCTGGTCTGGCGCGAGTGGACGG
>CAYZLP010000344.1:0-5661 GCA_964478635.1 uncultured Caldilineaceae bacterium | reverse complement strand
ATCCTTGAGCAAATTGAGCAAATCGAACTGAATGGCCGTGCTGGGCGATGTCGGCGACGTCTCATCGCTCTTGGTATCGATGCGCACGTAGCGCACCAGCCTTTCCTCCAATTCTTGGTCAAACTCTGTACGCATGGCTCTTCTCCAACGGTATTTGTCGATGCGCCTTTTCCGCTGAACTCGATACTTGCTGCCCAAGTGACAGTCACTGGCGCAAACGAGTCTGGTCAGCCCAAATTCGTTCTGCCAGTGACTGTCACTCGGACAAAACCACGGTTCTCTCGCTAACGGTGTTTCTGCACGGTTGGGATCTTATTCGCCGGGTCGCCATATGCGACCTCTTCGGGAATTTCGCCCGGCACGTAGGCGGGCAGCCGCAGCGATGGGATGATCGACAGCAGCGAGATGGCGGCCAGGATCAGAAAGGTTGCTTTCAGCGCGCGCAGGCGCGCCGCCGCGTTGATCAGCACGGCTTCGTCCACCTCGGCAGGCGTTGCCGACGTCTGGCCGAGCACCGTCTTGAGCTGGTCGTTGCTGACGAAGTCGATCTTGTCGAAGTTGATCTCGTAGCGCAGGGCTTCCGGCAGGGTCGACTGGCTGAAAGCCGAGGCGATGAACATGCTCAGCAAGCCGACCGCCACGACACCGGCAAAGGCTGCACCCAGCGCCGACGAGACATTATTGACGACCCCGCGCAGGGCGCCTACGTCACCGGCCAATTCCTTGGGCGAGGCCGAAACCAGCACGTTGAAGAGCAGCGTCAGCAGGGTGCCTTCGCCCAGGCCCACAATCATCAGCCCTAGAATTACCGCCAGGTTTGTCCATTCGTTGCCGACCGTAAAGGCCAGCAGCACCGCGCCGACCGTCACCAGGGAGAAGGAGATCACCGCCAGGCGGCGCGGAGAAATCCGTCCATAGAGCCGTACCGAGAGGATGGCGGCCGCGGCCACCGCCAGCGCGTACGGGACGATGGCCACCGAAGTGTAGAGCGGCGTGCGATCCTGGACGATCTGGATGTAAAGCGGAATGATAAAGGCAACGATCGAGCCCAGGGCCCCGGCCGCCAGGAACGCGGTTACCGCCGCTCGCTCCTCCTTCGAGTCGATCACCTCCAGGGCCAGCAGCGGGGTCTTATCGTTGGCCACGCGCCTCTGCGACCAGGCATAAAAGGCCTGACCAAAGACAATGCCTAGGACAATCAGGAAGGGCGCCGGTGACAATCCCAGCAGCGAAATGGGGGCCGCTTCTTTCGCCAACACCAACCCCCAGCTGTTCAGGCTGTTGAAGCCGAAGAGAATGCAGGCGATGGCCAGGGCCGACAATACAAC
Organism: uncultured Caldilineaceae bacterium; assembly: GCA_964478635.1. Classification (GTDB taxonomy): domain Bacteria; phylum Chloroflexota; class Anaerolineae; order Caldilineales; family Caldilineaceae; genus JAGRCP01. The sequence continues at coordinate 4,333 of CAYZLP010000344.1, read as the reverse complement.
ACCGACGAGGTCGATGCGGACGCCAGGAATGCGGGGAATGGGCTTCAGGCGAAAGCTCAGGATGAAAACCGCAATCGAAATCGCGAAAATCAGCCAGAATGATATCCGCCAGCTCAGGGCAGTTGCAATGAAACCAGCCACGACAAAGGTCAGCCCGCTGGCGACTGCCGGGATGCTGGCGAGGATGCCGAGCGCCTGCTCCTGCTGGCGCTCGCGGTAGTTGGCTGCGATCAACACCACCAGCGTCGGTACCAGTGCAGCTGCGGCGATACCGGCCACAGCCTGTGCGGTGTTCATGGTCTCAGCGCTGGCGCTCATCGCCATCAAGGCCATGGCGCCGCCGTGGGCCAGGACGCTGACTTGAAAGACCAGCCGCTCGCCGAAGATCTTGCCGATCTTGGCCCCGAGCATGACGAAGGCCGCGACAAATAGCGAATAGAGCACCAGCGCTGTGGCGACTGAGGTGGCCGGCGCGTTGATATCCTCGATAATCGGCCCCAAGGAGACCGGCAGCGCATTGATGTTGATGCCCATTTGAAGCTGGGCCAGCACGATGATGGCCAGCGGCAGCCATGCAGCCCTCGCCGCCATTTGAGTTTTCGAGATCTCAGCAGGTTTTTGTGCCATCGGTCTCCCCGCATGCGACCGGGCCCAATGGTCCGGTCAATCAGGCCGGCCCGACGAGCTTTTCCCGGGTCAGCGTACTCTGATTCAGACTACGCTATTTCCCTGGCCAGAAACAAGATACAAAATGTACTAGAGCCGTACTATTGTTACTTGTGTATTACTCTTTACCGCTCTGTTTGGTTCTCGTTTGGGCTGCACAACGTACTGGTAGTACGCAAATAGTACACTCTGTATCTGGTTTATTGCTGCTGGTGTGAATATGCTCGTGGAAGGATAGAGGCCGGTTGGGACGATGGCCATGATCCTTTGTTGAATCTGCCCAAGACAATCATTGACCGGGACAGGGCGCTCACGGATTCACGATAGCTCAAATGAGGAGACGCCTGGCGTGCAGCAACGAATGGGGGGATGGAATCATGGACCAAGAAAACGATGCGGCGGCCAACGTATACACGGTCTGCATCAAGACGATCTTGGATGATGGTTGGATCTATGCGCTGCAACTCGAACCGGTGGATATTCGACGCCACTATGCCGGTCCGCCGCGGACGGTCTTGACTCTACGGCTTGCCGATCAGGCGGCGATGCTCGGGTTGCTGAATCGGTTACACGATATGGGCCTCACGCTCTTGTCCGTCGATTTGCGTTCACTCGACCCTGCTGGCGGGTCGCACCTGCCCCCTGCGCGCAGCGCTGCGTGAAGGCGATACGCTTGTTGACGCCTACGATAGACAGAATGCCGGGTCTTCCGTTTTGGACCAAAGCCCCAAAGAGAAATGCCGTGGGATTCACGCCTTGTGATCGGTGGATGCCGGCAGAAGTCCAATGGCGTAGGCCTGCTGGACAGCCTCCCGGCGATTGCTCACTTGGAGTTTGCCGTAGATATTGGCCGTATGATTGCGCACCGTATGGGGGGAAACGACAAGCTGCCTGGCAATTTCCTTGTTTGAGAAACGGGCTGCCAGCAGGTGAAGGACGGAGAGTTCGCGCTCGGTCAGCGGTTGGGCAAGCCCATGGTCGGACATGTCCTGCTTTGGCGTGACGTCTTCTGTGGCCAGGGCCGTCAACAACAGGACGACAGAGTGGCTGAGTGCGGGTTGCGTCCCGAGCTTCTGCAAGAGGTGTTCGATTGCCTTGCCATATCCCATGAATAGGCCGATACCGCCTTTCGGCACGGCAAGGTCCACGGCTTCAGCCAAGGTAGCCAGGGCGGAATCCGCCTGCCCCAAGCCATCTTTCACCAGGGCCTGCAGCACCAGTATTTCTGTTTGGCGGTACCAGACGTGACTGTTGCTGTAAAAACGACGCAATTCCTGCAGAATCTGTTCGGCTTTCAACAGGCAAGCCTCCGAGGCCTCCGCAAGCAGAATCCGTGTCCGAATCAGGGGAATGCGGTCAAAGGTGGCGCTCATCTGGCTATCCGGGACGCTCAGCGCCCAAAGCAGGGCCCGTTTTTGCTTGCCGCAGGTGAGATCGGTGTAGGCATCCAGGGCCGCAACCTGTTCGAGGAAGAAGGGTTTGCCTGCCAACTGCGCGCTCGCCATCAACTCTCCAACCAATGCACGGCTCTTCTCTTGCTCGCCGCCACGTGCATAGATGCCGATCAGGCTGTACATGTCGACCACGGCATCCCGTCCCGTCGTAAGGTAGGGTTGCCTGATCACTTCCAGATGATGCTCTTTTGCCTGATCGAGCTGATTGCGGAGATCCGCGATCGCGCCCAGTCCGTGTCGGCTGATGAGGGCGATGATGGGGAGAGTATGCTGCTCTGCAAGGAGCAGATTTCGGCGAAACTGTTTCTCAGCTTCAGCAGAATCGCCGCTGCACAAGTGGAAAAACCCGGCCGCGTGGGCAACGCGACATCTGGCCGCCAAAGGCCAGTTCGGCGTTTCTTGCAGCGTGGTGCGCACGACCTCCCTGGCAAAATCCAGTTCACCCAGTTCTTGACTGGTATAGGCCAAGGCCAGGACCACACTGCAATGGCTAAGCGCCAGGTCCTCACGCAGAGTATCCCAACTCTGCCGGACCCGGGCCAAGGTCGCTTCGGATGCGGATGATTTCTCCAGCCACGCCTGTAGCCCCTTGAGCTCGGCGCCGAGAAGCTGCCGGTTGCGTGGCGACAAGGCGTCGGGATCCCGGTCAAGCAGCTCGTTTGCCTGCCGATGAAGGGTGAGACAAGCCTCATGGTCGATATAGGCGCGTTTGACCCAGGCCATGCCGGCGAGCAAGTCGGCCCGCTGATTGAGCAGCGACAGAGGAATTTGGCTGAGCCATGCCTCAAGCAGTGGGAAATTTAGCTCGTTCAATACATTGGCCTGCTGCGCCGCAACCAGGTCGGCAGCCGCAGTATAGTCCGGAATGGCCAACAGATGCGAGAGGCCTTCGGTGATGAGCTTACGACCGACCAACCATGCCGTTGCGCGGCGGTGTAATGCGGCAATTTCTGACTGGTCGAAGTGCGTTGTGAGACGACTCAGCAGCATCTGCCGAAATTGAGAGTGGTAGCGATACCAAAGACCGGGCGCGCCCGACTCGATGACAAAGAGGTTCGTCCGCAAAAGGTGCTCGATCTGTGCCGCTGCGGCGTCCGGGCTGATGTCGAGCACGGCCGCGCAGAGTTCGGCGCAGAACTGATTGAGGATGGCTGTGGAGACCAGAAAGGTGCGTACTTCGGGTGTCAGCTGGCTCAGCACCTCATCGACAAGATAGTCCACTGCATAGCGGTTGCCATGATCTTGAAAATGACGCGCCAGCTCCGTGTAGTCTTGATGGCCGCGCAGGGCCAGCAGCGCTAGCCAGCCGCCCACAATCCAGCCTTCCGTGCTGCGATGGATCGATTCAATCAATGAAACCGGGGGCATGTTGTCCAGATTGATCCGAAAGAAAGCGGTCATCTCTTCCGACGAAAAACTGAGATCCCGCAAACGAAACTCGCGTAAGCGGCCTGCCGCGCGCCATCGACTGAGGGGCAGGGGCGGATCAACCCGCGAAATCAGCACCAAATGGAGGTGTGGCGGGGCGAATTCGATCAAGCGGCCGAGAAAGACAAAAACGGCCGTCTCGCCAATTCGGTGGAGATCATCCAGCACCAGAACAATGGGTTCTTCTTGCCGGCTCAGCACATTGATCAATACTTCTGCCAAGGTCTCGATGGCCGGGGTCGGCCGTGCCTGGGCAAGTTCTCTGATTTCCCGGCAGCTGTCGGGGCGCTTCTCTTCAATCGATGCAACGAGGTAGAGCAGAAACTTTGGGAAATGGCTGTCGTCTCCTTCGAGGCTCAGCCAGCAGACCTGGGGTCGCGTACGGCCTGCGCTTTGAGCCCGGCCGGCGATATGTTCGACCCAGCTGCTGATCAGCGTGCTTTTGCCGAATCCCGCAGGCGCTGTGACCAGGGTAACTGTGCTGGCTGCGCCCGCATCCAGTCGCTCCAGCAAATCGGGGCGTTCGAGGATGGTGTTTCCAAGTGAAACGGGCTGAAACTTGGTGTGAAGAAGCGATAGGTACATAGCTGTGTCCCGCAAGGTCAGCCGGGAAGGTCTGTACGTCGTCAGCCAAAATGGAGCAAATCAAGTCGAAACATAAGGTGGTGTTTGCCCGATTGGGTTCCAGGCGGATGTCGTCGAAGGAATTGGGACAAATCGAGGTTCTCAGCAAGAGAAGACCTATGAAACCCTCGATATTCTTTTTGTCGCCGAATACCCTATCT
>CAYZLP010000343.1:0-5683 GCA_964478635.1 uncultured Caldilineaceae bacterium | reverse complement strand
TCGTCACGTGCGCAGCCTGCCGGGAGACCCGCGGCGGGCGCGCATTGACGTCTCGGCCACCTTGCGGGCGGCGGCGCCCTGGCAACCGTTGCGCCGCGCGGCCGCCCTGCAGGCACGCAATGGCTCGGCCCCGGCGACCGTTGACCGAGTGCTCTTTACGACAGGCGACATCCGCGTTAAACAATACCGCAGCAAAGCCGGCGCGCTCTTCTGTTTCGCAGTCGACGCAAGCGGCAGCATGGCGCTCCATCGCATGCGGCAGGCCAAGGGCGCGGTGCAGAGCCTGCTCCAGCAGGCCTACGTCAAGCGCGACCGCGTGGCCCTGATCGCCTTTCGAGGCGAACAGGCCGAGATTCTCTTGCCACCCAGCCAAAGCGTGGAACTGGCCCAACGCGCGTTGGATCTCCTGCCCACCGGCGGCGGGACGCCTTTGGCCTCGGCCCTCTTGCTGGCGACCGACGTTGCCCACCAGGCGAAGATGCGGGGCATTTTCCAGACCGTCCTGGTCCTTCTGACCGACGGGCGGGCAAACGTCGGTCTGACGGTGGAGAGCGATGTGGTCCGTGAACTCGAACAGATCGGCCGTTTCGTAGCCGAATCGCCGCTCCACGTCATCGTCGTCGATACCCAACGAAAATATTTAAGCCGGGGCGAGGCCAGGCGTCTGGCGGAGCAGCTGGGAGGCGATTATGCCTATTTGCCCAATGCAAGCGGCGAGGAGATCGCACAGATGATCACAAGCAACACAACTTATAGAGACGTCACCTGAACTTCGTACATTCCCGCCGGTTTGCGCACTGGAGGAATGTACGAAGCTCAAATTGTGTGACAATTAGGCGGCGACGCCGCTCGAGTCAAAAACAAATGGGAGATGAAACCATGAATGCAGTGAGACCGCTCTGGTCGCTGCTGAAGGGCACAACCAAGACTGCTGGTACAGTCGCCGCCACCGTAGCGGGCGGATGGCTCGGCTACAGTGCATTGGCCATCGATCATGATGCGCCGCTTCCGCCCGCGGTCGAAGCCGAACGCAGAACGTTCAGTACGGCAGATGTCGACCCCGTGAGCTATTACGTAGATGACGCGCAGGAGGGGCGCCCGCTGGTCCTGGTGCACAGCATCAATGCCGCAGCCAGCGCCTTTGAGATGAAGCCGCTCTTCGAGCATTACCGGCAAACGCGGCCGGTCTATGCGCTCGACCTGCCCGGTTACGGCTTCTCCGACCGGCGAGATCGGGTCTATTCGCCGAGCCTCTTCGTCGCTACGCTGGGCGCCTTCTTACAGGATGAAGTGGGCGCACCCGTGGACCTGGTCGCCCTTTCATTGGGGTCTGAATTTGCGGCTACGGTGGCGCACACAGGGGGCGAATGGGTGCATTCACTGGCGCTGCTCTCGCCAACCGGTTTCGGTGAACCGCGTTCGATTGAGCCTGACACCAGCGAGAAGATCCGCACGGCCGTGGACTTTCCGCTCTGGGGCCAGGCGATCTTCGACCTGCTGGTCACGCGCCGCAGCATCAATTACTTTCTGGGCAAGAACTTTGCCGGCCCGCCGAATGCCGAGATGATCGACTACGCCTACGCCGCCGCGCATCAACCGGGCGCGCGCAATGCGCCCTACTATTTCGTGTCCGGTCAGCTCTTCACCTGGGATATCCGGGAGCGGGTCTACGAGCAGTTGGTGACGCCTACGCTGGTCATCTATGACAAAGACCCGAATATTAGTTTTGCCTTGTTACCCGCCGCCTTGGAACGCAACCCAAATCTGCGCATGTTGCGGGTAGGCCCGTCCTGTGGCTTGCCCCAGTGGGAGAAATTGCCCGAAACGACCCAGGCGCTGGATGATTTCTGGGCAGAGTTGGGCTAAGATAGGGCAAGCGAGAAGGCGCCGGCTGACGCAGGCTGGGCTTCGACAAGCTCAGCCTGCGGTTTGATACGCTCAGCCTGCGGTTAAGGACGACGAATCGTGGCGTGAGCCTGTCGAAGGCGGCTTGGACGGCGGTAGGCTGTTCCAGAAACAGATTCCCGCGCAAACGCCCCCATAGAATAGAGTCTTTTCCTCCATCAGATGCCCGCAGCCTTATCCGGGCTGCGGCACGGGCGCATGATGCTCACTAGCGCTGCCGCTCCGGACGTAGTGATTGTACGCAAGCGTGAGGCCCAGGGCAAAGAGCGCGCTGCCGACGCCGAGGACCGCGTTGAACGGCGGCGGTGCAAGCAACGCCAGCCGGATCAGCACAGTGGCAATGGCGAATCCCGAATTGCGAAAGACGATCACGTAGGTGCTTGAGTAGCGGAGAGAAACGAGAACGAGCAAAACGTCCGCGAAGATCAGGACTGTGTAGGCCGCATCAAAAAAGGCAATGCTGCGCCCCGCAACCAGATACTCCTCGACCGCGTAGATCCCGATCCCGATGAAGGAGAAGAGCAGGACCAGGGCGATCATCTTCTTCGCTGCAATGAAGCCGGCCAGACGCTGGGCATCGTCCGTGATCGGCCGATGGATCTGGGCTTGATAGTAGAAGCCGAGGATAACGAAGACGAGCAGCGCGCCGACGGCATCTGCCGAGATGGGCAGCAAGGCAGGCTGCACCTGTTCCCAGAGAATCGGTTCGTCGAAGTGCGTAAATTCTTTGAAGGTGGTTCGCAGCAGAATCAGCGAAAGAATCTCGATCTGCTTCCCGACCGAATTGGCCACGGAATAGGCCAATCCGAAAATTAACTCGCCCAGTTCAAAGACCAGGAGCAGGCGGAAGGTGAAGTCGACGGCGAAGAAATGGTTGGTCGGCAACTCAGCGGACAGGCTTGGCGGCAAAAATCCCTGGCGATTCGCCTCAATCAGGAGCATGCCGACGACAAACGTAAAGATCAGGATATTGGCAACTACCCGCCGCCCGAGCGCGCTCTCATAGGTCGCCTCGAGGGTGTCGTACAGACGGCAGGCCTGGTCGGACAGCCATTTCACGATTTGGTTCCTTTGGTAAAGGTTGGTTGACTCTCGGGAGTTGCGCCAAGGACCAACCGGGGCGCACGGGTGGAAGCACGTCCAGGGCGCCGCCCACAGCTTGGTTGAACGCCGCCGGGGCTATCGCCGCCGCACGCCAGAGCCAATCCCAGAGCCAGGGATACTGGTAACGATAGAGATGGCGGGCAATCGCGCTTCGACGCAACAGCGATCGGCTGAGGCTATGGCGCAGCAGACGAGCGCGGTAATCCCGGAAAGTAAAATCGTTGGCCACCAGCGCATCGCGGATCGCCTCGGCCACAATGACGCCGTACTCCAAAGCGTAGGAAATCCCCTCGGCAAAAAGGGGGTCTACCCCGGCAGCATCGCCGGTCAACAGCACGTGCGGACGGGAAAACTCGGCATCCGGATGAAACCAGCGCACAGGGTGACCCTGCAGCGACACAGCCTCCAGATTGACATCGCGCCGGCGCAGGTAAGCGGCAAAAACGCGCTTTAAGTGACCGTGGGGCAGTACTTGCCGGCCGGCGCCATCGAACCGGCTATCAAAAATACCGTGATTGACGTGGGGCTTTCCGTTGATCAGGCTGGGAAAATCCCACATATAGCCTTGGATGCCTTCCGCCACGCAGGAAAAATCAAACAAGGCAGTGCCATTTCGCCAGATGTGAGACGTTGCAACGTCAACGGGCCGCACGACCCGGAGCAGGCGGGCAACGCCATGGCGGCTCCGCAGAGCAAGCTTCCGGCGGACCGTGCTGTTGGCGCCGTCGGCGGCGACGACCACGCGAGCGTGATAGCGGTCCCGTTCCGTGATGAGCAGCACGCCATCGTCACAGTAATTCAAATCGAGCAGTTTTTCACCACCCTGAATGGTCACGCCGCGGTCGACAACCGCTCGGGCCAACGCTGCATCGAACTCGGCCCGCTGTACGATGCGCATCGCGTTCTGACAGGGCGTCTGGAACGAGCGCTCGCCCAGTTGAAAGACCAGATTCTGGATAGGCACAGCCGGCACGTCCAATCGAATCCCTAGACGGCGCAGCTGCTCCTCACCATGAAAGGTGACGCCGCCGCCGCAGATCTTGGGCCGGGGATGTTCCGCCGCTTCGAAGACGACGATTTCCCGGGCCAGTTCGGGAGATTGCCGGACAATATGCAAAGCGGCGGCCAATCCTGCCGGGCCGCCGCCAACAATCGCGATTTGCACAAAACGATTTGCCGTCATGCGGGCTTCCAATGGCCCGGAATCGCCTTCATGTAAAAGCGGCGACGCACAGGCTGAGGATTGTCCAACTGGGTCCAGGTAGCAACCGCCAAGTCATTGAGATATTCGAGCACCGGCTGGAGCAATTCGTCCGGCAGCACCCAGCTTTCCGAATGGGTGCGGTTGGCCATTGCCTCCAAAATGCTGGCGGGCGTAACCTGAAACTCCCATTCGGCTACCATCATTTCCTGCGCTTCATCGGGTCTGCCGCCCAGTTCAGCCAGCATTTCCTCAACTGCGCCGCCTGCGGCTGGCGGCTTGCTCGCCGGGGCAAGCTCCATCACGCGTCGCCGCATGCCGTCGCGCAATAATCCCGTCGGCGATTGGGGATCGACCCAGTCCCGGCCCTGAACGAAGTAACCTTCCGGGCGCAAGGTGTAGACGGACTCCGCCAGGGTACCGTGTAGGTCCGAGACGAGGTGGAGGACATGGACGGCCATGACCGCGTCGAACGAGCCTCGGGTGAATGGCAGATGTTGAATGTCGGCCTGGACCAAATCGACGGCGGCGCCGGGCGATTGCTCCCGGCGCGCCTCGTGCAGCATCTCCTCGGATAGATCTACCCCGACGACGCGACAGCCGGCGGACGCAGCGGGGCGGGCAATGCGCCCCGTACCGATTCCGAGTTCGAGCACCGTCGCGCCTTCGCCTACCAGGTCCACGATGGCCTCGCCGACTGCGGCGGAGACAGCCGGCGGATGACGGCGCTGCTCCTCATATTGAGCCGCAATGCGGCGATCGAACGAAAAATCGAGGCCCATTCCTAGGCCATTCCAACTTCCATGGCCTGGGCGACGTTCTGACGCGTCAGGCTGGTCTGGTGAATCGCCTTGAAGCGGGTCACGCTCAAGCCCACCAACACGACCGCAGCCAAGAGCATGCCGGCCGCTTCGATGCCAAAAATCGCGGTGTACGCCACATTGGGCGCAAGCAGACCGGTTTCGATCAACGTCGTATGCAGCAGACCGCTGCCGATGGAAGACGTACCGTTGCCGAAGGCCTGGGCAACGCCCCAGAGTCCCATGAAGAGACCGGTGGCGCCTTCAACCGTCATATCCATCATCATGGCCAGTGCGCCCACATTGAAGAAACCGGTGAAGAGGCCCATGGTCACGAGGGCCGGCGTCACCAGGCTACTCTGCTCTGTCAGCGCGGCAAAGGCCAGGGTGCTCATGCCAACCGCGGTGCCCAGACAGCCGGTCAGGGCAATGCTCTTCTTGGAAATGGGTAGGGCCACGCTCAGGATGCCCATGAGAATCATGCCGATGAGAACGCCGCCGCCCCAGGTGGGCTGGAAGCGGGTTGTCTGTTCCACAGACATGCCAAAGACCTCCGCACCAAAGACCTCCAGAATGTTGTCCTGCAGGAAGATGGCGAAGATGGAGACGAAAATGAAGAGAAAGAACCCCCGGGTCTGGGGATTGTCGCGCAGCAGTTGGTAGGCAGCGGACA
>CAYZLP010000342.1:0-5691 GCA_964478635.1 uncultured Caldilineaceae bacterium | reverse complement strand
GGCAGGGGCAGGAATAGACGCAGATTCGGATCAAAGTACTTCGTCAATTGAGGGGCTTGCCCGCGATAGACGTTCATTTCGGTGCCGTGGCTGATGCCCGAATACAACGTTTGCACCAAAACATCCTGATGTCCAAGTGCAGGCAGATTTCGTTCGATGTAGGTCAATTCCTTCGGTCCGACCAGCGCAAGAATTCGAGCTTGTTTGGGCAGATTTGCCTCAGTGATCATGATCGTGAAGTCCTTGCTGTTCGCTACCCTTTGACACTGCCGGAGGTCAAGCCGCCGATGAGGTAGCGCTGGAAGTAGATGAAGAGCACGGTCGGCGGAATCGAAATCAGCACGCCGCCGGCCGTCAGCATGCCCCAGTCGATCGTATAGCGTCCCAATGCTGCCTGGAGCGCCAGCGGGAGCGTCTTAGCTTCGGTTGAAGTCATGAGCGAAAGTGCAAATAGATATTCACCCCAGGCCAGCATGAAGGTGAACGCCGCTACCGCCACGGTAGCCGGAGCCATCAAGGGGATGACGATGCGGGTCAGCACCTGCCAGTCCGTAGCGCCGTCGATCATGGCCGCTTCATCGAGGGCCGGCGGAATCTCGTCCATGTACCCCTTCAGCATCCAGACAGCCACAGGCAGTCCCAGCAGCAAGTAGGCAATCATCAGGCCGAAGATGTTGTCGGTGAGATTCATTCTGCGTAGGATAACGATGAGGGGAACCACCATGACGATGCCGGGCAACATCTGCATGGCCAGGATCGTCGTGGCGAAGGCTCCCTGCAGACGATAGCGAAATCTCGACAGACTGAAGGCGGCCAACAGGGCGATGCTGGTCACGACGACCGCTGTCGCAAACGAGACGACCAGACTGTTGCGAAGCGCGCTCTGAAAGCCCACGGCACTCCACATCCTACTGAAGTTGCTAAGCGTCACAGTGCGGGGGAGCAGATCGAACGGCGCGCCGACGATGTCCGCAGTCGGCTTAAGCGATGCAGAATAGAGCCAGATGATCGGAAACAGGTAAAGCAGCACCAGTCCGACGGTCACAGTGTCAAAAGCGAGGTTCTTAAGCCGCTTGTTGGTCATGAATGCGATTCGCTAGGCGGCCTGACGCTTGCGCAACAGACCCAGATAGACGCCGGAGAAGGCGAGCAGCAGCACAAGCATGGCCACGCCGATCGTGGCGGCATAGCTCAGCTCATTGCGTTCAAAGAATTGACGGAAGAGGTACACCCCCAACAACAACGTGGAATCACCCGGTCCGCCTTTGGTCATGATCCAAACGAGATCAAAGCTGTAGAAGGCGAGAATCCCGAGGATAAGCGACATCACCACGCTCACCGGAATCAGCAGCGGAAACGTTATGAAGCGAAACTGATTCCAGAGATTGGCCCCGTCGACCGCTGCAGCCTCGTATAGTTCTCCCGGAATTGATTTCAGGGTGGCAAGCAACGCAATGGTCATGAACGGAATGCCCTTCCAGGCGCTGACGACCGTTACGGCGATCAAAGCAAGGGAAGGATCGACCAGGATCGACCGTTCGCCTACAACTCCGAATTGACGCAGCACCTGATGCAGCGCCCCATACTGGCCGTCCAGAAGCCAGCGCCACGTATACGCAACAACGATGGAAGGGGCAACCCAGGGCAGGAGGATGAGACCGCTGAGAATCGCATTGATGCGGCTGCGGCGGTTGAGCAGCAGGGCGAATGGCAGGCCGACGGCGAATTCCAGCGCTACTGTACCGACGGTCCAGGCGATGGTGCGCAGAAGGCTTTCCCAGAGCACCCGATCGGCCAGGAGTCTCTTGTAGCCATCCAGCCCGTGCCAGACAGGCGTCAGGCTGCGCAGCAGGTACCAATCGGTGAAGCTTAGGTAGACCTGGTAGAGAATCGGGTACAAACCTACGAGCAGAAACACGGCCAGCGCAGGCGCGAAGAACAGATATCCAATTGCCGCGCGTCTCGACCCCATGTCTCCTCCTCGATAAGTGAAGAGGCGCCAGACGAGTCAACTCATCCGACGCCTCTCTTATGGCCGCTATCGGGTCAGTGCATCGTTAATGCGTTCGCAAAGCTGCGTAACGGCATCGTCAATGCTTTGACCGAGCATGACGCCCTGTACGGCAGTCTGCACTGCATCGACTTCGAGTGACGCCATTTCGGGGATTTCCGGATCGGGATACTGGTAGGGTTGCGCATATTGCAGACCCTCCAGGAACAGGGCGAACTCGCTGCGCAGCGGCTCTTCATATGTGTCCAGCCACTGCTCGGCAATGGACTGACGGCCTGGAGGCAGATTGGCCGGGGCAGCAATACCCGGTAGGCCCTGTTCGGGATCCGTGGCGAACTTGATCCACTCCCATGCCGCATCGGGATTCTCGGAGCCCTTCCAGAGGACAAGCGGCCATCCGCCCAGGAAACCAAAGCGTCCGGCCGGGCCTTCCGGAATCAACGCGACTTTCAGATTCGGCAGCCATTCGGGATTGGCTTCCGCCAGCGTTCCATAGATCCATGGTCCGTCAATGTACATCGCCAGTTTGCCCTCGGACAGCATCTGCACCAGCTGCTCCCGGCTGTAGTTGGGCGTATCCGGCGGCGTTACCTCGTCTACCAGGTAGAGGTCGGTGTAGTACTGTAGGGCTTCACGGAACTCGGGACTATCAAATCCGCACATTCCTTCATCATTCAGGAAGCGAGCGCCATAGCCAAGGTAGACATTCATGAAAACCTGCAATGTCGGATAGTCGATTGCGCCGGGAATGCCGATTCCGTACACCTCATCCGTCGTCAGCTGAATGGCGGCATCCCGCAATTCGGCCCAGGAGTTGGGCGGTCCTTCAAGGCCGGCCTCTTCAAAGAGATCAGCCCGATACCACAAGGCTCGGGTCTCTACGTTCATGGGCGATCCCCACCATTCATCCTCAAGCAGGTAGTAGTAGTAATCGCCAGGCCAGAAATCGGCGGTGATGTCTGCACCCGCCTCCTCAGACCACTGCTCAAAGTAGGGTGAGAGGGATTCCAGCGCGCCGATTGCCTGATACTGGGCCACCACATTGTTGCCCAACATAGACACATCGGGCAGGGCGCCGGTCGTGAGCGCCGTCGTCAGCTTCTGCTGCTGTTCCGCCCACGGCACGATCTCCATCTGCACATCGATGTCGGGGTGGAGCGCTTCAAATTCCTGGATCGCGTTTTCGTAGGCTGCAATGATCGGCGGGTCGGTGAAGAACTGCCAGAAGACGACTGTAGCAGGCGTCCCTTCGCCCTCAGTCTCTGCGCTGGGCTGTTCGGCCGGCGCTTGGACAGGAACGGTGGCGCAGCTACTCAGCGCCAAGGCAAGCAGTACGAGAACAAACAAGGAACTGACCAAACGAAGTTTCATCGGTTTCCTCCAATTTGCCACATGGGACATAAAGTTGTAAACGACGACTGGGGAGCGTAGACGTGATTGGGTGCGGCCACCTCCTTTCTTGACTGACACGAACCAGAACGAAAAATCGAGAAGTCAAGTAGCAGCAGTTGATCTTACTTGCGTGGCCCTTCTCTCCAGCAGCCGAGAGGTCGAGCGCTATGCGTCCGCCCACTCGCCGCGGAGGAACCGTACGGTTTCCGGCAAAGCGCTTTCGGGCGGCCCCTCAATCACCGGACCTTGCGGACTCCAGCATTCGATCGAAATGAATCCCTGATAGTCCAGCGCCTTTAGTGCGGCAAATCCCGGCCGGAAATCCAGGCAGCCCCGTCCGGGCTGCAGCCGGTTGTTGTCGGCAATATGAACCATGCCGAGCCGATCTCCTGCAGCCAGCAGGGCAGCCCCCATGTCCGCCTCTTCGATGTTCATGTGGAAGAAGTCTGCCAATACTTGCACTCGCGGGTTCTCGATGGCCTGAGCCAGCGCAACCGCCTGGTCCACGCGATTCAGAAAAGCTGCCTCGTAGCGATTGAGGGGTTCCAGAAACAAAGCGGCCGCGCCGGCGGGCAGTGTGGCTGCCCATTCAGTAAGCGTCGTGACCGCAAAGTCGTGCATCAGCGCGTAGCCGTCTTTCCAGGGGGAGAGATCGGGAAATTGGTGCGGCGGCCTTACTGGAACAGATACAACGCCTGATGCGCCCAACTGATCTGCCTGCGACAGCAATTCTTTCAGCATCTGCAGACGCTTCGTTCTCTCGACCGGATCCGGGACGATGGGGTCGTGCATTGGATGCGTACAAATGTCGGAAACCGGCAAGCCGCTCGATTTCATCGCTTGTTGCACGTCCGACAGATGCATTGTCAAGTCAAATGTAGGGCCTACTGCGATTTCCACGCCGTCGAAGCCGTAGCGAGCTGCGTTATCGAACTGTTCGACCAGGTCTCGGCCGGGTAGCAGGAGAGTTTGAATGGCAAGCCGCATCGTTTGCTCCTCTGATAATCGAACTGCGTTCTTGCTGGATGCACTGAAGCCAATACTTGCTACCGGACAGGCGCCGGGCCGGTCGATGAGCGAACGGATAGGTACGTTGTGAGTTGCTCGCTCCGCCAGGCCATCGGCGTCTCCGGTTCCGGACCATCTTGCAGCTCAATCAAAATCTGCGCTGCCCGACCGCCTATCTCCAACATGGGTTGCTGAACCGTCGTCAGCGGTGGTGTCAAAAAGGGGGCATAGGTTCCGTCAAAACCCACCACCGACACGTCATCGGGTACCCTAAGCCCGTGACGGTACAGCGTCTGGAGAGCGCCGGCAGCCAAGATGTCGCAAGTTGCAAAAATCGCTGTCGGCGGATTTGTCACGCGGAGAAATTCTTCCGTATAAAGCGCCCCATCGCCGGCAAAGCCACCGTCCTCCAATGAGTAGTATTCTCCCAGTGCTACGAGCTGGTTGTCGATAGGAAGACCGTATTTCCGCAATGTGTCCGTATAGCCGGCCAGACGTTGTTCTTCAATCAGACGGTAGCTCGTCGGCTCACCCTGCTTCTGGTAGTAGTGGGGATCACCGCCGATGTACGCAATGCGTCTGTGCCCCAACTCAATGAGATGTTCCATGGCCGCCGAAGAGCCAGCATAGTTGTCAATCAGGACCGCGTGTGTTTCAACATGCGTGATCCGCTCGACCTGGACGACCGGCACGCCATTGCTCACCGCAAGCTGCACATTCTCCGGATCAATTGCCGTGGTAAAGATGATGCCGTCGACTCGCCTGTCAAGCAGGGTCTCGACGCCCCGTCTTTCTTCGGCCGGATCGCCCTCCACGTTATACAACAGCACACTGTAGCCATAGCGATGGGCCTCCTTTTCCACACCCAAGGCGACACGGGCAAAGAAAGGATTGGGGGAAATGCAGTGCAGCAAATGCCCCAGTGTCTTGGTGCGCTGCTGACGAAGCGCCTGGGCCAGGGCATTGACACGGTAGCCGGTCTCTTCGATGGCAGCCAGAACCTGATCCCTGGTCCCCTCTGCTACATATCCTCGCTGCTGAAGCACGCGCGTGACTGTTGCGGTTGAGAGTCCTGCATGCTTGGCTACGTCTTTGATCGTCACGTGTTGGCGCATGATGCTTCGCTTTGTTGGCTCCAACAGTGTCTACAGCTGCTGAGCAATGTGTGCTATACGACTGGGCGAATCTGCAAATGTTGGTCACAACATGCATATATGTAATCGATCACATGTGTTATCGATTACATATATCATCGCGCCATTTAGAACCGATGTCAATAC
>CAYZLP010000341.1:0-5700 GCA_964478635.1 uncultured Caldilineaceae bacterium | reverse complement strand
ACATCAACAGCAACAGGACCATGGCGACCACCCCGGCGGCTTGCGCCAGCAACCGCAAGAGGTTGACTCGCGTGGCCGCCTCAAAGAACCGGTTCTCCAGTTCGCTGCGTTGATCGCGACGGGTGAACCAGGCGATCCTCCCCCAATCCCATAACCGGGGCAGGTGTCGCCGGTCGGAGTGCACCGCCCAGGCCGCGCTGAGTTCGCGCAAGCGAAGATAGGCTCGACCTCGGGCCGTCTCCCGCTGTTTGCGAGTCAACCAGGAGCGGAGCGCGGGAACGAGGTAATCGTGCGTGAGCTGGTAAGCGGCGGAATGGTTCGGCCCGCCGTCGGCAACCTCCGCGGCATGCTCCGCCGGCGTGATCAGATGCAGTTGCTGATCCAGGATCGCCAGCAGTTGCTCGAAGTCGCGGGGGCGGTCGGCATAGCCGGACGCGTCCTGCAACTGCCGCACCGACCGGCGGCCGCCCTTGACCTCGGCGTCGGCCTCGGGCAACAGGGCCTCCAACAGCCGACGGGCCGCATGCTCGTGGGCGCGGTTGGCCGGCGGCGCCGTCTGCTCCGAAAAGGCCTCGTAGTCCTGGATCGCTGCGGCCAACGCGCCGTTGGCGGGGAAGTGGGCGCGCGCCACGTAGATGACGGCTTCCACCTGACCGTTGGCTTGGGCCACCGACAATATGCTCGTCCAGCATTCATAGGCTGCGCCGCCGAAAGTGACGTGGGCCGATGACAGTCCGGCTTCGGCGGCCACCGTTCGGGCGCTGCTTTCCGTGGGATAGAGCTCCGCCAGCGCGTCGCGGAGCGGGGTCATGTGGGGATGGAACGGCATGGCTTGGCTCAAGTCTGGGACCGGGTTTCAGTCTTGTGGATAGTCTACCTTCGTTGCGGCAGTGGATGGGTTCTACTGAACAGAGTGTAGATCGGTTGAAGGGACCGTGTCAATGGCAAATTTTTCCAACAAAGGACGCAAAACCCCAGGCCAACGACCTGGGACTCCACGCTTCCTCTCTATGGGGCAGAACGGGCAGGGCATTCCAACGTTAGCCTGATCAATCAATGGGGGGGATCCTCATTCTGCGCAGCGCCAGCAGCGCACCGCTGTATTACAATCGACCACGCCGCAAACCGACAGTTTACCACTGATTTGGGGTACTGCCGTAAGCCTCTGCCCATTGACACCAATCGAAGGAGTCCAGTATAATATGGGTGTAAGACGGTAGATGGCTGAACCCGTTGAGTGTCAGTGCGGACCGCGAACTGGGCAAGCCTGAGAAGACTTGAATTGGCTTTCTTTCCCGGATGGCGTTTGTTCCTCCTGGCCCTCATATGCCTCCTCCAAGGCCCTCTGCGTCCCATTTCTATTTTCTCAAACCGATTATGTTGGAGGGACGTATGTTCCACAAAGGAGTGCGTGGTAGACGAACGTGCTTAGGTTTCGTATTCATTCTTATTTGTGGGCTAGCCGCAGCATCCACCGTCATGACAGCCGAAGAACCGGCCATGGCCCAAGGCGGCCTGGAGACGACCGTGCCCGATTCGAGGACGGTATATCTTCCGGTGGTCGAACACCGTCTTTGGCCCGCCGCCCAGATCGGCGCCGACTTTGGCCACATGACCTCTTACCCTGACCTTTATGCTGACGTCATCGAAGTGGACTTTCCGCTGGTTCAGCAAATGGGGGGTGATTGGGTCCGGGTATGGCTTCCCTGGGCGTTTGTCGAAACCGCACCGGGCGTTTTTGACTGGTCTGACTATGATTTGCTCTTTGAGCGACTGGAAACGCTGGGGATGAAGCCCCTCGTGCTCATCTTCTTTATACCCGACTGGGCGGCCGACAATGGTTGCGGTCCGATTACGGACGAAGCTGCGTTGGTGCGATTCACGACGGCGCTTGTCAATCGCTATCAAAATGTCGCCGGCGCCTGGGAATTTCTCAACGAGCCCGATACGTTTGATCCCCATCCCTATGGTCCGGTTATCGGCTGTTGGGGACGAGATCCCCAGGCCTATGCTGAATACCTTGAGGTTTTCTACCGGACGGTGAAGGGCATCGACCCCGATGCGCTCGTCTTTTTTGGCGGGCTGGCCTATGATGCGCCTTGGGATGTATTCAACCGGGACTTTCTAGCCGATGCGCTGACCCACGGAGCGGGTGACTACTTCGACGGTCTTAGTTTTCATTACTATCCAATCAACCCGGACGATTTCCCAAGCATCCGGGACAAGGCAGAGGAATTGCGAGACGTCATGGTCGACCACGGCGTGACCGGCAAACGTCTGTGGGTGACGGAAACGTCCATGTGGACCAATTCCGAAGCGGGGCTGGAGGGCCAGCGCGACTATGTGGTCAAGGAGTTCACCCGCGGCTACTGCGCCGGTGCCGACAACATGCTCTGGTTTGCCATCCGTCAGGATCTCGACTACCCGCCGGTACTCTTTCGCTGGCTGATCGATGCTGAGCATAACCTCGTCAATGCCCACGATACATTTAGCCACTATGCAAGTCGCGTGAAAGGCGGCTATTGCTTTGGGCCCATGGCCGACCTGCCGCCAAGTGTCGAGGCATATCAGTTCGATACAGACGCCGGTCCCGTCATCATCGCCTGGACGGATGCGGGCCCCGCAACGCTGTCCGTAGCGGCCGATACGTCCCGTCTATTGTTGGATCGGGAGGGAGTGCAGCTGGATCTATTAAGCGCGACTGGCGGTCAGATACTCATGCCGGTCGACGAAGTGCCCCGCTTCCTGGTGACAGAGTAGCGGAATCGCTGGAACCGGATCTGAATCTGACTGGCGGACGCCTGGATTACCTAAACCGCAAGCACAACGAAAGAAACCATGACCTACGGAAATTGTGATCTCGTGCTCTCTTTGGTTTAGTGCGGACCGTTGTCGGGGCTGCCCGCAAGCGCCTTCTGCATTTCCAGTAAGCGAATGACTCGACTGCCGCTTCGGATGCGCTCGGCTTCGCCCGTTAGCGCGAAGCCGAGTGCCTGCATGAAGCGTAGACCGCCGTGGTTGAACTGCTCGACGCTACAGCGGGCGGTGCGTATGCCCGCCGTCCCGCTAAGCCACGGCTCCAATAGAGCCCAGGCCTCGCGGCCGATTCCCTGGCGCCGCAAAGCCTCGGCGACCAGGATGAGGCCCACGGTAACCATGCCCTCCTCCGGCCAATGGCGGCGGAAATCGACCATGCCCACGAGTTCTGCCGTCTGCGTCCCGCGTTCGGACCCTTCCACACCATCCAGTAAGCGCACGATACCCAGCATGGTCCGATCGGCCGTGACTTCCGCCGCGGCAAGATCGCGTTCCGCTTGTGCATAGGGACTGCCGGTAAGGTTTCGTGCCGCCCGGTAGTTGGGCACGGTCCGATACAGGCGGGTCAACGCCCTGACGTGGTCTGTCTGGGTCAGCGGCACGAGGGAAATGGTGCGGGTCATGGACACGTCCATTTCTTATAGAGACGGTATTTGAACTTCGCACATTCCCGCCGGTTTTCGCGCTGGTGGAATGTACTAAGAATCTGTCCGAAAATTCTCTGCGGCGAACACTCGGACTGGAGAAGAATCAGGACTCACAACCGGATTTCAGTAGTTCACGATTTGTCATTCTGTTCGTGTAGCGGCTGCAGTGCGGCAACGGGTCAAACCGACTGCGTTGCTCTGGCGAAAGACCAGTGAAGAATCTCGTCTTGCAGCAAATCTTGAACTACTGAATTTTCGGATAGGCTCTAAGTTCAGATACCGTGACAATTAGAGTTGCTGAACTTCCCGGTGAATCGCGTCAAGTTCCAGTTGAGCCTCCGCCAGCGCTGTATCGAGCTTCTCGAGCTTTTCTCGCTCCACCCGGACAAAGCGCGTATAGGGTGCAATCGCTTCGCGGATGCGCTGCAGGCTGTTGTTGAGCTCCGTCTCGAACTGGCGATCGAGGACGCCGTGGAGTTGCTCGCCTAATTCGTTGATCTTGCTGCGCAATTCTTTCTTGACCCGCGAGCGACGATAGGGCAGTACGTAGAAGCCCATGGCGGCCAACGACCCGGCCGCCAGCAGCCCCGTCACGTCCAGCACGGTCGTCTGGAGCAGGGCAACCATGAGCGCGCCCAGCCCCAGTGCGCTGACTTCCACCGCGGCCGTCTGGAGAATGGCCATCTGCACATCCTGGGCCAGCTTCAGCGATTCGGCCTCACGGTCATAGCTGTCCACAACCTCCCGGGCATCCCGCCCGATGCTGGCGAGCAGGTTCTGGCGATTGAAGGCGAAATCGCTGTCGACTTGGCCCACCATCTTGTCAGCGTGGAGGGTGGCCCGGGACTCGATATACCCATTGACGTCCCGCCACTGGCGGTAATCCTTTTCGACCATCCAGTCGATGAGGTCGCTGACGTAGCGTTCGATTTCGCGGCTGGTGTCGCCCACGACCTGCCGCTCGAATTCTCCCCGAATCTTCTCCCCGTTGACCAACTCAAAGATGCGGCTGATGCGCATGGTCTCGTCGAAAAAGCGGTCGCCCCGTTCGGCCATGGCGTAGAGCACATTGTCAATGTGGCTCACGTGATAGGTGTAGTCGTGGCGCATGTCCCGCTCGTAGGCGTCCAGATGCGCTTCGATGGCATCCAGCGCCTGGAAGTCCCCCTTGAGCAGCGCTTGCCGATCGGCAATGATCTGACGATAGCGGTCGATTAGATGCTGGGCTACCCCTAGCGGATTGTCCAGCTTGAGCCGGAGGCGTTCCTCCGCGTCCAGCACGTTGAGGATGTAATCTTCAAGCGGTCCGAAGCGGCTCTCATCCCAGAAATCACCGCTGGGCGGGCGGCCGGTCCCCCGGGCTTTCTGCTTGGCCTTCAGCGCCATGCGCGCGCTGACCGGGAAGATTTCCGGCTCCGTTCTCAGCAGATCTGCGGCATTCTTGGCGACGAAGGCCAGAATTTGGGCCTGGTCCTCGGGCTCATCGACCAGATCGAATTTGTTGACCACGATGACGATCTTCTTGCCCCACTGGCGAATGCGCTCCAGAAAGCCGCGTTCGCTTTCGCTGAAAGGTCGATCCGCGCTCGTGACGAAGAGCACCAGATCGCTGCGCGGCACAAACTCCTCGGTGATCTCTTGATGGCGCTGGATGACGGCGTTGGTGCCCGGCGTGTCCACCATGCTGATCTCGCGCAGCCAGTCGACCGGCGCCTGGATCAGCAGGTAATCTTGGCCAAACGGTTCCTGGGCGAAGGTTTCTCCGTAGCGCAGAACGTGGATGTCCGCCGTAGTCGGCGTTACGCCCTCGGCCAGAATGCGTTCGCCCAGCAGGGCATTGATGAAGGCCGATTTGCCGGCATTGAACTCCCCGACAACGACCAGCAGGAAGAGCTCTTCGAGCTGGTTCAGGCTGCGCTTGAGGAGCCGCAGATCCTCGTCGGCGGCATCCAGGCGCGCGAAGTGGACGCGCAACTCTTCCAGTAGCGCGCGCTCCCGGCGGAGCAGGCTATCGTGCTCTTTGGTGAGTATTCGCTGCAACTTTGCTTCTCGCTTGGCGCCAGGGCGCCCTCATTATCGGTACTGCCGTCCTAGATACGGCAGGTTTTTTCACGTTGTTGCTATATGTACGCAGAACCGCTCAGTTTGGTTGCATGCGTAACCATTTTAGCATAGGGCAGGGCAAAGGCGGAACGTGTGTTCGGGTGCGGCAGCAATTCTGCTCTGAAAATGGTCC
>CAYZLP010000340.1:4158-5714 GCA_964478635.1 uncultured Caldilineaceae bacterium | reverse complement strand
GTGGCGCTTGCGCCCTCTTTGAGAATGACGAGTGCAGTCACGCGCTCACCCCAATCGGCATCGGGACAGCCGATGACCGCACTGGCCTCCACCGCAGGATGCTCCGCCAGCACGAGTTCCACTTCCGGCGGGTAGATATTGTAACCGCCGCTGATGATCAGATCCTTGGCCCGGCCCTTGAGCGTAATGTAGCCGTCCGCCTCGCGCAGGCCCATGTCGCCCGTGCGTAGCCAGCCGTCGGGCGTAAAGGCCGCAGCCGTCTTGTCCGGTTGACGCCAGTAGCCCTTGCAGACGTGAGGACCGCGGATCTGGACCTCACCCACTGCGTTGTCCGGCAGCAGTTGCTCCGTCGCCGGATCGACGATGCGGGCCTCCACCCTGGGTAAGGGCAGCCCCACCGAGCCGACTCGGCGCTCACCATGCAGCGGATTGGAGAGATTCATGCCTGTTTCCGACATGCCGTAACGTTCCAACAGGGTGTGGCCAAAGGTCTCTTGAAAAGCCAGAAAGACATCGTCGGGCAGGCGATCGGAACCGGAGGTCATCAGGCGCACGTGACACAGATCGACGGCGCGGGCATTGGGTGCGTCCAGCAGGCGCTTGTGGATGGTGGGCACGGCCATGAAGACGGTGCAGCGCCTGCTTTCCAGCAGGGCCAGGGTCTGCTCAGCATCGAACTTCGGCAGCAGCAGGGCCGTGGCCCCGGCGTTCAGCGCGCCATGGAGCGCGACGATCAAGCCGTGGACGTGGAAAATGGGCAATACGTGGAGCAAGACGTCATCGCGCTGCCAGCCCCAGGCCTCATCCAGGGCGTCGATCTGGGCCGTCAGGTTGCCGTGGGTCAGCTCTGCACCCTTGGGGCGTCCGGTGGTGCCGCTCGTATAAATCATAAGACAGGTTGCCGCCAAATCCCGCGGAATCGCTATTGCCGCAGCGACTGTCAGATCCTGAGCGTCGAGCAGGGATTCGAATTGCGCCTCGTCGCCGCAGTCGATGAAAATTGCCTCCTGCAGATCGGGCAGGCCCACGAGGCTGGATTCCAGTCGCTGGGCCGCGGCCCGGTCGGCAAAGAAGAGCTTGGCCGCGGCATCCTCCAGAAAATAGGTCAGTTCCTGGGGCGGATAGCCGGGATTCAGGGGCAGACAGATGGCCTCCAGACGCATGACGGCCAGATGGAGATAGACAAAGGCCAGGCACTTGGGCAGCTGCAGCGCCACCCGATCTCCCGGCCCAACACCCCGGGCCACCAGGTAGGCCATGGCCTGCTCCACCCGGCGCTCCAGTTCACCGTAGCTCAGTTTGCGGCGCGTCCCCGGCGTGTCGCCCAGGAGTTCGAGGGCGATCTTGTCAGGCTGCTCCCGGCAGTTCCGGGCAAGTCGGTCGAGAAAAGTCATATCTCACCCATCTATTTTGCTTTTCCATCACTCCAAATACGCTTCTGCGAATGCCACCAACGCGTCCTCAAACACGTTGGCCGGCGGCAGGACGAGGCCGGCGCCGACCTGACCCACGCCGGGATCCTTGTGGGCGATGCCGGTGTTGATCTGGGGACGGAT
>CAYZLP010000340.1:0-4148 GCA_964478635.1 uncultured Caldilineaceae bacterium | reverse complement strand
CGACCACTTTGCGGATGTCCACGCCCACGGGCGTACCCCGAAAACCCAACGCCGGAATGGTGAAGGCGCTGTGCTCGGCCACGGTGATTTCGTACATGCGCAGGGTCGTGTTCACCGCCATCTCGGGCGTGCCGCTGATGAAGGTGACGATGGCGGGCGCGGCGGCCATGGCAAAAGCGCCGATGCCGGCCGTCTCGGTAATGGTGCTGTCACCGATGTCACCGCTGGCGTCGGCCGCGGTGAAGCCGGGGAAGTAGAGACCGTCGGGCTGGCCGACCGGGCCCGTAAACCAGCGCCCGCCCAGGCCCGAGATCCGGATACCCAAGTCGGTGCCGTTGCGGGCCATGACGCTCATGACGGTGCTGCCCTCTACACCGTGGCCGGCATCGGCCATGGCCTTGCACGCTGCCATGACGGGGTTCAGCACGCTCAGGGCATTGTCGCCCAGAAATTGAAGAATTTCGCTCTTTACGCCATCCCCCGCGCCGGTGCGGGCGATGAGGGGGGCCAATCGGGTCGTGTAAATGATGGAGCCGGCCTTGTTGCGGTTATGGCCCTCGTCGCCCATGTGGAGCGATTCGGCCAGGAGCGCCCGGATGTCGATGCCGTCTTCGCTCAGGGCCAGGGCCTCGGCCAGCACGGGCGCCATGACGTCGTTCATCCAGCGCAGCTTGGCGATCACCTCGTCGCTGTACGCGCCGTAGCGCAGAACCTTGCCGTAGCCCTCGTTCAAGTTGGAGAAAGCCTGGTTGCCGTGGGTCACGTTGTCCAGGACGTAGACCTTCATGGACGCAGAAGTCACGCCGGCCATGGGTCCCACGGCCCCGTGTTCGTGACAGGGTTCGAGGTCGATCTCGCCGGCGTTCACCAGGGCCTCGGCCGACGCCCAATCGGTCGCCAGCCCCTCGAAAATCAAGGCGCCCACAATTGCTCCCCGCATGGGTCCGGACGCACGCTCCCAGGTGATGGGCGGTCCGGCATGCAGCAGCAGGTTGTCGCGCATGCCCGGGATGACCTCGCGGGCGGTCGCCACGGTGCGCAAAATCGGTCGGGCCTCCATCATGCGAGCGACGGCGGTAGCGTTGGCTTGGTCGATATTGAGCACTGGGTTCTCCTTTTTGCGAAGGGGTTACGGTGAGGCCAGGGCCGGCCGATCACGGAACCGAGACGGTGATATCAGCCAGATATTCCTGGAGGAAATGCTGATTGGCGCCGATGGCCGCACTGTTGTTGGAAACGAGCCTGGCCTGCTCTAGGATGACGTTGTTGCGGGTGCGCTGGGGGAGATGCTTGCGGACGGCCCGCTCCAGTTCCCCAAAAAGAGGGCCGGGCAGCGCGCTCAACAGGCCGCCGACGACGATGATGTCGGGCTGCATGAAGAAGACCACGTTGGCGACTGCTGCGGCCAGCACCTCGATCAAATCGTGCACGATGGCGACGCAGATGGGGCGCCGGTCGTCCGCGCACGCGAGTATCAAGCGAAAGCGGGCTCGCGGATTGGCGGCTGCCACAATCTCAGCGTACCGGGCCTGTTCCGCAGCATCCAGTGTGGCGTATGTCTCCTCAAAAATGCGGTTGATGCCCTCAACGGTCAGAAGCCGCTTGGACATTTCGGTGGGAATGGCGGCGCCTGCGTAAAGCAGATCGCTGGCAATCAGACCGGCATTGCCCATGGAGCCCTTATAGAGCCCTCCGCCCAGGAAGAGGCTGGCTTTCACGCCTTCATCGAACCCGATATAGACCAGATTCTTTTCCAGAGGCTGGGCCGTATGCTGGAATTCGGCAAACGCCATACAGTCCACGTCGTTGGCGATGGCGACCGGTACGCCCACGGCAGTCGTGAGTCGGCGGCAGATGGGAAAGTTCTCCCAATGGGGAACACGGCCGATGGAGATGATGTCTCCCGTCGTCAGATCGATGAAACCCGGCGCGGCAATGCCCAGGCCCAGCACCGTGCGGTCAGGCAGCAGGCCGCGAATTTGCTCCACATAATCGGCGATGGCCTGGACCGCTTCCTCAGGCGCCGGGACCACCTGATCGAAGAGCTTGCGCTCGTTCAGCACCCGTCCGGTCAGATCGGCCGCGATGAGCCGCATGCCCGGCAGTTGCAGGTGCACCCCCACAAGCACGAAGTGATCCTCGTCGATCCCGAAGAGCATGGCGGGCCGCCCCCCGTTCGCCTGGGCCTGGCCGACGACGCGAATCCACTGCGCGTCCGTCAGCTCCTGAACGGCCCGGCGTAGGGTCGGCAGGCTGACCTGACCGGCGGTCTGCAGATCGGCCAGGGCCAGGGGTCCCGTAAGCAGATTGCGAATGATGGCACGATGCAATGACATGACGGTTCTTCCGGATTCAGTATTGACAATACTTTTATAAATGATATTATAAAAGTATTGTGGAGCGCAACTGCTTGCCCGCTGCGCTGGCTCTGCATTCTAGCCTATTCTCGCATGGGCATACAAGCGCCCGCAGCCAGCCGCATACCAAGCGCCAACTTTCACGCCCGAAAGCTGAGTCCCATGACCGCCAGCCTGCCGAGCCCGTATGAATCGCTCAACGCATATTTCGGCGATCTACATAACCATTGTGCCGTCAGTTATGGCCGGGGTTCCCTGAACGATGCCATTGCCAATGCGCGGCTGCAGCTGGACTTCGCCAGCGTCACGGTCCACGCCGTTTGGCCGGACCTTCCCGTCGACGAGCCCGAGCTTGGCTACCTGGTCGACTATCACCGGGACGGCTTTGCCCGGGCACGGGCCAATTGGCCCGACTATCTGGTCACCATGGAGGAGGCAAATGAGCCGGGGCGCTTCGTGACCTTTCCCAGCTATGAATGGCACTCGCTGGCCTATGGCGACTATTGCGTCTATTTCCAGCAAGGCGCCGACGCCCGCATCTTCGATGCAGCCGACCTGCCCGCGCTCCGCCAGGCGCTCCGCGAGACGCAGCGGCCGGCCCTGCTCATCCCTCACCATATCGGCTATCGACGCGGCGCACGGGGAATCAACTGGGAAGCGTTCAGCGACGAATTCTCGCCGGTAGCCGAGATCTTTTCGTTTCACGGGCTCTCGGAAAGCAGCGAAGGTCCCTATCCCTACCTTCACTCCATGGGCCCGCGCCACGAGTTGAGTACGGCCCAATACGGTTGGTCGCAGGGACATCTCTTCGGCGTCGTCGGCTCCACGGACCACCACAACGCCTTCCCCGGCAGCTACGGCTACGGGCGCATGGGCGTCTGGGCGGAATCGCTAAGTCGGGACGCGATCTGGGAGGCTATCACCGCGCGTCGCACCTATGCCCTAACCGGCGATCGCATCGAGTTGGCCTTTTCCCTGAACGGCCAGCCCATGGGCGCGCTCTGTCCGCCGGCAGAAGAACGCTGGCTCGAGGTGGCAGTCGATGCCGGCGCAGCCATCGACTATATCGAGCTGCTCCACAATAACACGGTCATCCACCGGGAGAGCGTACTGCCCGAAACTGTCGATCGGGGTCGCGTCAAGCTCTTCGTAGAATTTGGGTGGGGAGAACGACCCGAGGCCACGCCCTGGGACGTTACGCTGGAAGTTACGGGCGGGACCCTGCTCGGCGTCGAACCTCGTTTTCGAGGCTACGGGCCGACCGAGGCGCCGCAAACGGATGCCTTCGCCTATGCCGACTGGCGGCGGATCGGGCCGAACACGGTACATTTTCAGACCCGCACGCAGCAGAACCCCTCCCTGCACACTGCCGCCACCGAGGGTATGGTCCTGGAAATTGCGGGGGATGCTGAGACCCGGGTTGAGGCGACCGTGAATGGCCAACACCATTCCCAATCCCTGGGAGAATTGCGCCATGGCGCACGGACCGTCTATCTGGGCGGCTTCGTCTCACCCGCCTTCTGCTTTCACAAGGTTGCGCCTGTGGGCGAATATCGCCGGCGCTGCGCCCTGCTCCACCGACACGCACCGGATCAGCCGCACCGGCGCGACTGGTATTACGTGCGCGTCCGCGAGCGCAACAACCAGTGGGCTTGGAGTTCGCCCATCTGGGTGGAAGCGCCGCTTGCCTGATTCGCCGACTTCGCCATAGCTGATTTCGTGAAGTTTGAAAACGCGTTTGCAGAAAGGATGAATTCGCCGCAACGACATGCTCCACACCAACCAAGACAA
>CAYZLP010000339.1:0-5719 GCA_964478635.1 uncultured Caldilineaceae bacterium | reverse complement strand
TCACGCGCTTTTTCTTTTTAGACTATCGGTTACCGGCGTTCTCTGGGTAATTGCTGGTGATTCTCTACCTAATCCCTTTTGCGTGGGATAATGATCCAGAGAACCAGATAGGGCAGGATGCCGGGCAGACCGCCGGGCAGCAGCAGCAGCACGAAGAGCAGACGGAACCAGAGCGGGCTGATCCCGAAAAAGGCGCCCAAGCCGCCGCAAACGCCGGCAATGATGCCGTTCTGGCGGCGCAGTTGGTTGCGGGATTCATTCGCTGTCATGTAGACATTTCTCCTTATCAGGCCGACCTGGAAGGCAAAGTCCCAGGACGTGATCTTTTGGCTTTTCTCCCTTACCAATACGATATCGAGTGCCAAAAGTTGCAGCCCGGGCCAGACCGGCCTAACCACGCGAGGGGACGATACTGGCAGATCAACCCGCCCCACTGAATTGGCGATTGAGGACATAGCAGGCAAGCCAGAAGTCCAGCCCAAAGGCGAACAAGGCAAGAACAAGCATGTTGGACAGGTCAGGTAGTAAGGCCCATCTGACGCAGACTCCCCGCGATTAGGGCGGTCAGCAATGGATCTTGCTGAATCGTGTGGTGCGGCAAATGGTCGGCCAGCAGGTGGGCGCGGCGGGCGGCCGTGGCATCGCCGGCCAGGTCCAGCCATGCGGCCTGTCTACGCAGGGCGATATTCATGGCAGTGCGCACTTCGCGGGCAGCGCGGCGTTGGCTCAGTTCAGCCAGTGTACGTTCCGTCAAGATCAACAATTCTGTATCATCTGCAGTGGCAGGCACTTCCAGGGTCTGAAAGTCCAGGGCGATCAGCACGGCCTGGAATTGGTGAAACCAGCCCATCATCACAGGGATGCGCAAGAGGTCGCCGCTGAATTCGGCGAGTTCGGACAGGGTCGGTCTTTCAGTCTCCATTGCCGGCGGTTCGCCCCCTTCATCCGGGGGTACGAAATAGGCCCGCAGCTGTGGCGGCGTTTCAGGAGTTGCGAACTCCCAGATCAAATCACCGTAGAGCTGATATTCGTCAGACAGGTGGGCGCCTTCTTCCGTTTCCCAATGACGCTCCAAGGCGTGGGCCACCAGCCAGCGCGCGTAGTCAAACGGAACCTGGAGCATCAACATGGGCTGGGGTCCGCCAATCTCTACCAATACTTGCTGGCCCGGTCCGGGTGCGCCCGGGAGGAAGGTGCGGGCTATGTTTTCCCCGGCAAAAAACTGATTGATGCCGGTCTCGCCGTCCAGGCCAAAGCCAACGATGGCCCCCATCACCGCGTCGCGCGTTGGGCGCCGGACAAACCAGACGGTCTGATTACCGACCACGTCCGCCGGGCTTAGCAATGCATGCCAGCCTTCCGGCGTTGACGGTGCGTAATGAACGCCCGAAAACTGGAGTTTGCGCAGGCTCCGCCCGGCGAGAGCGGCCGTCTGGGGCGGCAACATCTGGGCAAGAATGTGCAGCGCCCGGGCTGCGGCCTCGCCCACTTCACTCGACCCAAGTTGCTCCAACTGGTGCAGTGCGTGCTGGGTCACAGCGACGCGACTGTCCTGCGCAATGAGGCGTAGGAGTTCAACCTGGTCCGTTGGCGGTAACTGGGACAACATCTCCATGACCGCGAGCGCAATGCCGGCATCGGTTTCACGCATCTGGGTAACATATTCGAGAAGAATGTGCCGATTCTGGGCCGACTCTTCGATGGCTTCCCGCAAGCTCTGCATGGCCACTTCGTTGCTCTGGTCCAGATCGCTCATGATGCCCGCAGGCAGGTCCTCGCCCAGGAAGCGTTCCAATAGAAGGGCGGCCGTGATACGCGCCTGAGGGGAGTTCTGGCGATCGCCGGCAGCGCCTCGCAGCGTGGCGCCGACCTGATCGGACGATAGGAGCGCGGCCACATGACCCAGGCCACCGCGCATCTGGCTGCTCGCCGTATCGAGCCTGCGCACCAATTCGCCCAAAACCAGATCCTCATCAAACTGCTGCACCACGGTTTGGGCCTGGCGGATCAACTCAACCTCATTCGAGGTGGCCTCCAGCTCATCGAAGGCCTGACCGAGCTGGCGTCGCGTTTGGAAGGAATGAATGATCTTGTCTGCCATGGCTGCATTATAGCCCCACTCGCACAGCAAGGGCAACAGCTTCCAGTGCAGACCATTGACAAATGCGCCCCGGGATTTCTCGCTTTTGTCTTTCACAGGCTGCGTCGTTACAATGACACTATGTTTTTCGATGAAGCAAGAATCTATGTGAAAGCTGGAGATGGCGGCAACGGCGTCGTCTCTTTCCGGCGGGAAAAATTCGTCCCCAGAGGGGGGCCCAACGGCGGCAACGGCGGCCGGGGCGGCAACATCATTTTCTATGTCGATCCCGGGCTCAATACGCTTGCACCGTTCAAGAATCAAGTACACTATCGGGCCGAACGGGGCGTCCACGGCAGCGGCGCCAACAAGACCGGCGCCAACGGTGCGGATCTGCGCATCCCGGTTCCACCCGGCACGCTTGTGCGCGAGGCCGAGACAGGCGCCGTCGTGGCCGACCTGACCCGGGAGGGCGAGGAAGCGTTGATCGCGACCGGCGGCCGCGGCGGCCGCGGCAATGCCGCCTTCAAGTCGGCCCGCAACAAGGCGCCTCGCCTGGCCGAAAAGGGCGAACCCGGCGAAGAACAGTGGCTGGAGCTCGAACTCAAGCTTGTGGCCGACGTCGGCATCGTCGGCGTCCCCAATGCGGGCAAGTCCACTCTGCTGAGTGTCGTCAGTGCGGCCAAACCGAAAATCGCGGACTACCCCTTTACCACGATCGCCCCCAATTTGGGTGTGGCCGAAGTCAATCATCGCCAGATCGTCCTGGCCGACATTCCCGGATTGATGGAGGGCGCGCATGAAGGCGTCGGGTTGGGGCACGAGTTTCTGCGCCACATCGAGCGCA
The DNA here is from genome assembly GCA_964478635.1 of uncultured Caldilineaceae bacterium. Taxonomy (GTDB): domain Bacteria; phylum Chloroflexota; class Anaerolineae; order Caldilineales; family Caldilineaceae; genus JAGRCP01. The sequence continues at coordinate 2,792 of CAYZLP010000339.1, read as the reverse complement.
CGCGTGCACTCGTTCACGTCCTCGCCGGCGACAGCCCGGACCCGCTGGGTGATTTCGAAGCCATCAACCAGGAGATGATCCTCTTCAATCCGGCACTGGCCGACAAGCCCCAGATTGTGGCCTTCAACAAGATGGATCTGCCCGACGCCCAGGCGCGTTGGCCCGAAGTCAAAGCAGCGCTGGATGGCCGCAACCTGCCCAGCATGGCAATTAGCGCGGTGACCGGAGAGAATGTGAATCGATTGCTCTACCAGGTGCAGGACATGCTCGACGAAATCCCCGAAATTGAGCCGGCGCCGGCAGACACTTTGCCGGAGATCACGCCGGCGACGGACGAAAAATACTTCGAGGTCGTGAACCTGGGTCAAGGTGAATGGCGCGTCGAAGGTGTGGCGATTGAGCGGGCTGCACTGATGACCAACTGGGATTACTACGAAGCCGGCATGCGCTTCCAACGGATTCTGCGGGCCATGGGCATTCGGGATGCCCTGCGCGAGGCGGGCGTCCAGGAAGGCGATACGGTACAAATTGCCGACGTGGAACTGGTGTGGGGATATGACAACGCCTTCGACGACTGAGCCTGAAAACGGGCCGGGCAATGAGTTGGAAACGGGCATTGAACCCTTCCGCATCGGGATCTTTGGCGGAACCTTCGATCCGATTCATATCGGCCACCTGATCCTCGTCGAAGAGGCCTGGTCACAACTCAATCTGGACCGGGTCTACCTCGTACCGGCCGGCGATCCCCCGCACAAACAGGATCGCACCCTTTCACCGGTGGAGCATCGGATCCGCATGGCCGAAATTGCCACCGACGACCTCGACCACATCCGGGTCAGCCGCATTGATGCGGATCGTCCCGGCCCGCACTATACGGCGGACATGGTACGTTTGGTACGCGACCGCGTTCCGCCCGGCACAGAGGTCTACTACCTCATGGGTATGGACAGCCTGCGCGATCTGCCGACGTGGCATGAGGCAGCCTGGCTAGTCGAAAATTGCCGCATCGTCGCCCTCAGCCGGCACGATGTCGACCTGGATTGGGATGCACTGGAGGCGGCTTTGCCCGGCATTCGCGAACGGGTCGTCATCCTGGACATGCCCGAGCTGGAAATCGCCAGTCACGTGATTCAAGCGCGGGTACGCGAAGGGCGGCCCATTCGCTTCATGGTGCCCAAAGCCGTTCAAGACTACATCTACGCCCACGGTCTGTATAAAACGCAAGAAGGACAGGCATGACGCCCGTCCCTCTCAAGAATTAAGCTTGCAACGGACCCAAAAGGGTGGGCAAATCACCTCTCGCAATCTGCCCGCCCCAATCTTCAATCTTCAGCAGTGAAGTCCAGCGAAGCCTTTTCCAACGCTACTGCGTCACCGTCAACGACTCACCGGCCTCTTCCGTCACCAACAACCGCAGCAGGAGCAAGGCTGACGCAAATTGGCGGTCGTCATGCTCATAGAGCGCGGTGTCGGTCATCGCTTCGAGGCGCACGCTGTCAATCATCTCTGTGGTCGGAGATTGCTCGACCATCACATCGGGCTGAATCCCCTCATTCTTGATGAGTTCATAGTCGGGCGTCAGCCAGTTGGTAACGCCCAGGCGAATGACGGATCCATCACTCAACTGGAAGGGACGGAGCACCGTGCCCGTGCCCAAAGTCGTCGCCCCGACGACTCTGGCCCGTTCATTGGCTTGAATCGCACCGGCCAGGATTTCAGACGCGCTGGCCGAGGCCTCGTTGACCAACACGATCATGGGGATATCCCTGGCGAGCCCCTGCCGGCCGTAGGCGCGGTAGGTCGAGATCTCGCCTTCGGCATCGCGGGCGTGAAGAATGACGGAATCCTCTTCCAGGAATTGGCTACCGACGCGGATGGCCTCCTGGAGATAGCCGCCGGGATTGTTGCGCAAGTCGAGCACAATCCCCTGGATCGACTCATCCCCGGCCGCCTCTTCCATGGCTAACAGCGCTTGTTCCAGTTCCAGCCCCGTATCTGCAGCAAATTGCGTAATCTGGAGATAGGCCAAATCCGTCCCGGGAATGCGGGACCAAAGCACGCTGTTGATGTCGATGCGGTCGCGCGTCACAACGATGTCAAACGGCTCTTCCACATCCTCTCGGAGGATGGTCAGTACCACCTGGGAACCGGCCGGACCACGGATGAGCGAAATCACCTCCCAGTCGGGCCGCCCAACGATATCCTCTGCATCAACCGCCAACACCACGTCACCCGGCAGAAGGCCGGCGGCTTCGGCGGGAGAGCCGTGAATCGGCGAGAGAATCTTGAAGAAGCCATCCTCCGTACCGACGTAGGCGCCAATCCCCTCAAACGAACCTTCCAGGCTGCTGGCCTGCTGGTCGGCTTCTTCGGGCGTGAAGAAGACCGTGTGGTTCTCGTCTCCCAATGAGGCCAACATGCCACGGATGGCGCCGTACGTCATATCGACCGGTTCGACCTCCTCCCGGTCAACGAAATATTCCTCGACCAGCTGCCACGCCTCCCAGAAGAGCGCAAACTCTGCTGGAGACACTTCACGGGCAAGGGCCGGCCTTGCCATGTAGCCAGTAGCGTTGCCCAGTGCAAAGACGACCAGGAGCACGAGCGCAGCCAACAGCTTACGGACCTGGGATGAGGTAGTGTTGATTTTCACGGTTCTTCGCCTTCTGGAAAACAAGCCGACAGTCGTACGCAGCTTCCCGCCAAGTTTCGTAATGTTGGGCGTAACGCAGATCCCCTATAGTAGGCATGCCCGGGCGGTCCTAAGAATCTGCCCGAATATTCTCGGTGGC
>CAYZLP010000338.1:4379-5758 GCA_964478635.1 uncultured Caldilineaceae bacterium | reverse complement strand
GGCGCGCTATTTGCCGCCAGCATCCGTGCAAGAGAGACGACGCGCCGCACTACCGACCAACAGCACGCTGCAGCAGTCCTTGGATACAGCAGCTGCGGACACACCGTTCCGCCCCGGCATCTTTGCCCCTTTCCTCGCGGACGTGGAACGCGCCCGCGGGCTACCCGCCCTAAGGCCGCAGGACCTCGTCGGGACGCCGCTCGAGGCCCGCGTCGGAAGCCTGCTGCTGCAGCGCAATCGTCACTGGACCGGCCTGGTCACACTGACTGGTTTGGTCGATGTCTCAGGCCTGCGCCGCATCGCCGAAACGCAACCGGGCGTCACAATGCTGGACTTGAAGCTGGCCTCGGAAGATCTCGTCGCCCACCAGCGTGAGCGAATACTGTGGTGTCTGGCCGGCTCAACCGTGCTGCTGATCGCCGTGGTTCTCTTTGCGCTGCGCAGCGTGGCTCGTGCGCGCCGCGTGCTCGCACCTATGGCACTGACCACACTCGTCGTACTCGTATTGCTACACGGGGCTGGCGTGTCGCTCAACCTCTTCCACCTGATCGCGCTTGTGCTCGCTGCTGGCCTCGGTCTCGACTACGCACTGTTCTTCGAGAGAGCTGCTGACGATCCTGCAGAGCAACGGCGCACCCTGCACGCCATCCTGGTGTGCTCGCTGTCGACGTTGCTGGTGTTCTCGCTACTTGCTACTTCGACTATTCCCGTCTTGCGCGCGATCGGCGTGACTGTGACGATCGGCGTAGTCTGCAACTTCTTCCTGTCACTGTTGCTCACCCGACCGAACCCCACGTCATGAGCCTTACTTGCGACCTCACCTCGCTCGTACCCCACGCGGGACGGATGTGCCTGCTCGCGCGCCTACTCAACTGGGACGATGAGACAGTGACGCTGGCTACCGCAACGCACCGCGACCCAGCCAACCCCTTGCTCGAAGACGGACGCCTTCGCGCCATCCACCTGTGCGAGTACGGGGCGCAGGCGATGGCCGTACACGGCGGCCTGCGCGCCATGGCTCGCGGCGAGCGCCCGCGACCCGGGCTGCTCGTGTCGCTGCGCAACGTGGTTCTCGCCTGTGACTACGTGCACGACCTGTCCGGCGATCTGATTGTCTCAGCCCGTTGCGAACAAGAGAGCCCGTCCGCGTGGCAGTACGATTTCCGTATCGCCCACGAGCAGCGACAACTGGCTCAAGGCCGCGCGACAGTCTCCCTCGCCTCGGGCAACTGAGCGTCGCCGCGACCAGCGAACAACGTCAGCAGCGGGCCGGTCATGAAGGTCGTAAGGATTGCCATGACCATCAGCATCGTGAAGAGGTCCCTGCCGATGACGCCAGCATCAAGGCCGACGCCGGTGTGATCTGCTGCACCGCCGAG
>CAYZLP010000338.1:3277-4369 GCA_964478635.1 uncultured Caldilineaceae bacterium | reverse complement strand
GCATCAAGGCCGACCTTCATCACGATCAGCTCCATCAGTGCTCTGGCGTTCATGAGCGAACCCACCGCCAATGCGGTGCGCCAGCGGTAGCCGGCCAGCCGCGCCCCGATCGCTCCGCCAAGCACTTTGCCCGCAACCGCCGCCGCCAGGACGATCAGCAGCGCCACAAGGCCTGTGCCGACGAAAGCGGAGGCCGTGGTGTTGAGCCCTGCCAGAGCGAAGAAGACCGGCATCAGCACGATGACGGCGATGTACTCAACGCGTTCGATCAACGCGGCGAGCAGCCGGTCGTCGCGCGGCAGCGCCGACCCGAACAAGAAGGCGCCGAAAACCGGGTGCACGCCCATCGACTTCGTTGCATAGGCGCACGCGAAGGTCCCGATCATCAGCACCGCAAGCAACGGACCTTCCGGGCGACCGTCCTGCGCGAACCGGGCGACGAGACGTGCGAGCAGCGGCCGACCCACAGCGAGCACAAGAGCCGACAGTATGCTCAGACCGAGCATCATCTGCCAGAACCGGCTCCACTCGCCATCCGCGTCGGCGAGTACGACCACCAGCGCCAGCATGACCCAAGCAAGCACATCGGCCAGTGCGGCCGACGTGAGCGACAGTCGCCCGATCACCGAATGCGTCATGTTCCGCTCCTTGAGGATGCGGGCCATGATCGGGAATGCGGTGATCGACATCGCGGCAGCCATGAAGAGAGCGAAAACCGGGAACGAAACGTCTGCGGGTGCGAAACCGACGTATAGGGCTAACGCAGCCGCGACACCAAAAAGCATCGGCACGAGCACCGACATGACGCTGATCCACCCGGCAGCGACGAGCTGCGGACGCGCGCCCTCGGGCGCACGCAACTCCGCGCCGACGACGAACATGAATAGCACGAGGCCGACCTGCGACAGTCCTTCGAGCGCCGGCAAACTGGAGGGCTCGAACACGCGCGCATGCCACTCCGGCAGCATCCAGCCAAGCACGATCGGTCCCAGCACGATGCCAGCCGTCATCTCCCCTACCACGGGTGGTTGGCCGAGACGCCGCAGCACCATGCTCAGGCTGCCGATGCGGACGCCCGCACGGTCACCGGTG
>CAYZLP010000338.1:0-3267 GCA_964478635.1 uncultured Caldilineaceae bacterium | reverse complement strand
CACCATGCTCAGGAGCCGCGCCGTGCCGAGGATCAGGACGAGTTGCAGAAGCAACGGCGAGTGCGGCATCTGTCCACCGGATTACGCCGCGACACGGAACAGCAGACGGCTACCAGGCTCAGGCGACGCTCCATCGAGCAGGCGGAGAACGGCGTCTCCGTTGAGCCCCGGGTGCTGTGCGCAGGCCGTCGAGACAATCTCACGCGCCAACTGCTGCAGCTGTCGGGACGTTGTGCGGATGCGCTGCTTGAAAGCCTCGTCGTCGAGTTCGTCGCGCAGCCCGCGATTGAGTTCCGCGAACCAATCGAGGTGCACCTGATCCAGCAGGATTGCAGGGTTACGGCGTGCGCTGCGCGCCGACCACTCCCGCAGGAAGTCCTGCATCGCGTAGTTGAGCGCCTTGCTGCCACCGAGCTCCTCACGCAGTCGCGACAGCATCGCGAGGTCCGTGAGCCGGCGCTGGAAGAACAGCTGGCATAGCACGCCCCAGTAATAGGTGTAGTCCCAGATTACCTTCACCGGCAGCACTTCCGGGTCGCCGAACAACGCGTACTGGCCGCGATAGAGAGACATCGTGCTGTCATAGAATGACATGAAGAACTGCTCGTAGATGCGCGCATACGACGCGACCGGCTGGGCACTGCGGTCATGAGCGATGAGTTCCGTGATGTACGTGTTCGCGATCGCGATAAAGTCACTGCCCGGAGAATAGAAGGGATCGAGGAACACGCCCGACTCGCCCGTCATGGCCCAGCGGGCACCCGAAAATACCTTCTTGCAGCCGTAGGAGAAGTGCTTCAGGAACGCAAAGTCCTGCAACAAGTCGCGCTTCGACTCCAGATCGTCGGCCAGTCGAGGCTGGAATTCCCGCAACCACTCCATTGCCCGCGAAAAACTGTTGATGCGCCGCCACGGGTGGATGCGGCCGTCGGCGACTATGCCAACCGAGTGCGATCCAGAGGCGAGCGGGATCAGCCACACCCAGTATCCTTCACCAACCAGGTGATTGGTCGAGAGCCAGCGGAACGGGGGTCGGCACCGCTCGAGCCACCGAGCATCGGTGGACCACTCGTTGACGTCGATCCGTGCACCGATGCGGAACCACGCGCTATTGACGTCGTGGTCATTCTCCACTGCAAGACCGAGTTGCCGCTTCAGGATGCCCGCGCGACCGGACGCATCGATGACCCAGCGAGCCGCGATCTCAACGGAAGTGCCGCTTCGTTCGCAGCGCACACGGTGGTCTTCCTCGCCCTGGCCGAGTTCCACGCCGCGCACGGTCACCCCGTCGAGAAACGCTGCGCCGGAGTCTCTGACCTTTAACCCGAGGAAATTCTCGAATAGCCCACGATCGAGCTGATAGCTGGGCGTAGACAGGTAGCTGCTGGCGCCCAGCTCGAGTACGGAGTCGATGTCGCGCCTACGCTCCGAGAAGAAGAAGCGGAAGCCGAATTTCTTGAGCTGCGCGTCGACCAGGTGATCCTTGAGACCGAGTACGGTATCGAAATAGTTCGCGGCGATCTCCACCGAGGACTCACCGACCTTGTGTGCGGCTGCAGGTACTGGGTGGCGACAACGCTCGACCACCAGAACCGTGAGATCGGGGAATCGTTGGCGCAGCTGGAGCGCGAGCGTCAGTCCGGCCAGACCGCCGCCAAGAATTGCTACGTCCGCACGCGATCCATCGACCATGACATACAGCTCCGACGTCTATTGCGGCACGTAACCCGTAGGCCCGCCGACTGCTTTCTCATAGTTGTCCAGCAGGTACTGCTTCGTTATCAGCGCAATCCTGTGCATCATGTCCTTGTCCTGGCCACCAAACGTCCACGCGCCGCTCATGGCTGCCGCTCTCTGATAGAACTCTGGTTCGGCCACCAGAACGCCGCTCGGTTGCTCTGTAATCCGCAGTTTCATGACGACGTATGAGTCGCCGGCCAGCGCACCGCCCCAGAATCGCGCGCCGCCGCTGACGACCTTGAGCTTTTCGATACGCGGCTCGATCACGAGCGACTGCCCGCGCGCGTTCCCCGCAGCAGCAGTATTCCATTGCGAAAGCACCGGGTCGATTTCCGTGGACATGTGGTCCTGGATCTTCGCTTTGGCCTTTTCCTTGCCTTCGTCGCCCGCGTACGGCGGCCCCATGGCGATTGGCGACAACTCGTACTTGTCGTAGCCGGCCAACGGATTGATCGGTGGTGGATTCTGCGGCTCTGCGATGACCGCAGCCCCAACGAGTAGCATCAACACGGCGGGTATCAGTCTTCTCATTGCCAGTTCCCATCCTCTCGGTGCGGAAATTCGAACTCCATCTCAAGCATCGCATTCGGACTCAACCCCACGCATACGGTTCGCTCGACCGCCATCGCGACCGTCTCCACGAATGGCAGGCAAGCCGACATGGCGTTGCCCGCCATCAATTCGGCATTTCGGGCAAGCGGCAACGTGCGGTCGATTCCGCGCACAACATCCCATTGAATACTGGCGACCGTCGCGGCCCCTGCGCTTGGCGCCACGACCAGCCCCACCCCGACGATGCCCCGACTGGGCTGCATGGAGGCGAGCGGTCCGCGCGCCTCGATATCGTAGGCCACGAGCAGCACTGGCCGGCCACTTGAATCGGCCTGAACTAACGCCTCGAGCAGTCCTTCGCCGAACGTGTCTGCCCAAGCCGCAAGCGCAGTGTACGGCTGCATGCTACCAGTGCCGATACTCCAGTAACCGGCCGCTGCGTTGTGGACCGAGTTGTGGAACCGGATCGGTGACACCAGGTTCGGCGTACGAGCGAGCGTATCGCTCATATAGTCGCTGATAGCTAGATCGCCGTGGGTTGACGCAAAGACGCTCGGCAAGGCTTTCGGATCAATGCCGGCGCGCTCGCAGGCTCGGGTCGCCACCTCCAGGGCGATCGCAACCGTATCCGGGGCGCGCCTCCGCTCAGTAGGCGCGAGCAGTGCTGGTGCAGGCCGTGCCGCGTGCTGCTCCGGCGGGTCCGCCTCGCCGCGCAGAACCGGCGCGGCGATATCCCACCCAGGCAAGCGTGGTGTCCAGAGCGAAACGCCGTTCAAGAATGATGTTCGGATCGTCATGTACCACTTACCCCGCCCGCTCACGGCCGAACAGCAGCGAGCAGTTGCTGCCGCCGAAGCCGAACGAGTTACTGAGGGCGAAGCGCACGTCGCGCGTCTCGTTGGCGACGCACACCTGCGGCCCACAAGACGGATCTAGGTTTTCGGAGTTGAGCGTGCCGGGCACAAGTCCTTTGTC
>CAYZLP010000337.1:0-5779 GCA_964478635.1 uncultured Caldilineaceae bacterium | reverse complement strand
GCGCATGAGGGATGTCTCACGTGCGCCCCCGGTTACTCCCAGCATGGCACAATGCTGGCTACAGATTGGCTACAAAACCATACCGGATTGGTTGGAGAATCCCATTCATCTTGGCGATCGGTTGGCGTTCTGCTAGACTGATCCGTATGGATAGAGAACTGGATCGTCCTTTGGACGAGTTAACGCAAGATGAAGCTGCTTTGCGCCGGGCGCCGGCGTGCCGGGCCGGTCGTTGTGACGGCGGACCGGTTCCCTGGTGCCAGGTTCTATGGATCGTGGTCCTGGCGGCGTTCATGCTGGCCGGCTGTGGCCGTCTGGCCTTTGATGTCGGGCCGCTTCTGCATGATGCCCAAATCTCGCCTGATTTCATTTCGCCCAATGCCGACGGCGAGCAGGATGTGACGGAGATCGCGTATAGCCTGCGCCGGCCGGCCGCCGTGAGCATCTTTTTTGAAAACGAAGCCGGCGAACGTTTCTACTTCCGCCAGGATCGACGGCGCGCGCCGGGCGACTATACCGTCCTCTGGGGCGGTGTGGTCGATCAGAACGAAGTCACCGAGATGCCGGGCGGCACGGCTGAGGTGCTGAGCCGCGTGCTGCCGGACGGCGAATACCGCTGGGTCATCGAGGCGACGGGCGACAACGGCGAAACGGCCCAGGCCGAAGGCACGGTGACGCTCACGAATGCCGATACCGAGATGCCGGAACTGAACAACTTCGCCGTGGTTCCCGGCGTCTTTCGGCCCAACCAGGATGGTCTGCGTGATGACTGGGTCAGCATAAGTTACTATTTGACCAAGGATGTGGACGAGGTGCTCGTCTATCTCGTGGATCCGGATGAGCCCGATCTGCGCTATTTCATCGCCGAACAGCCGGGCGTCATCGAGCCCGAGGAGCGGGGCTATCACGAATATCGCTATGAGGGAGGCGTCGACCTGAATGCAGAGCCGCCGCCCGATGGTGAGTATCAGATCGTGGGCCAGGTACGGGACAAGGCCGGCAACGCCACCAGGGTACAGCAGACCCTGACCATTCTGGAAGGCGGCAAGCCGCGGGCCGATGTGGCGCAAGGTGAAATCGACTGGCAGGGTGAAATGAACCGGGTGGTCGGCGTGCCCCTGGGCGAGCGACTCTGCTTCACGGCCATCGTCACCAACGAGGGCACCGTGCCCATCCGCACCACCGGTCCCTGGCCCGGGCAGGAGTACAACTTCACCGAAAATTACAATGCCCTGGCGGCAGAGGGCAATGAGGAGTGGTTCCAGCAGGCCGGCGTCTGGCGCTTTGGCATCAACTTCGACACGACCGGCATTGACTTTCCTTTCAGGTGGGCCGTGGGGCGACAGGAGGATCTGGAGCGGCGCGTGATCGACGGAGAGGAGCAGTGGTACCTGATGCCCGGCACGTCCGGTGAGGTAAGCGGCTGTATCGTACTCGACGAAGTGCCGCCGGTGGGCACCAATTTCTGGTGGGGCGGTCTCATTCATGAATTTGTGGCCGTGACCAACAATTACATCGACCGCATCTCGGTGTCGGTCGGCGCGCCCTGATCGAGTGAAGAGTCTGCCATGCTGCGTCTGGCTGTGATCGTCATCAGCTACAATACGCGTGACCTGTTACGCGGCTGCCTGGCGGCCGTAGAGAACGCGGCCGCGCGCGGCCGCGCGCGCATGGTCGTGGATACCCTGGTGATCGACAACGCCAGCCAGGACGGAAGCCCGGAGATGGTCCGGAACGCGTTCCCGGCCGTCAGGTTGACCGCCCTGGACAGCAACATCGGCTTCACCCGGGGCAACAACCTGGGGCTGGCGCAACTCGGCTTTGATCCACGCCCGCGCGTGACGGCCGCAGACCCGTCGGAGGGCACGCCGGACTACGTTCTGCTGCTCAATCCTGATACGGAGGTGGCGACCGACAGCTTGCTTCGCCTCGTGGATTTTATGGAAGCGACGCCGGATGCTGGCATGTGCGGCCCGCAGTTGCGCTATGGCAACGGCAATTTCCAGCATGGCGCATTTCGGCTGCCGGGGCTGGTCCAGATCGGGCTGGATCTCTTCCCCTTGACTGGTGTGCCGGGCGCGCATCACCTGCACGGCAGCGACCTGAACGGACGTTATTCTACGGCACTGTGGTCAAGCGGTGAGCCCTTTCCCGTCGATTTTGTGCTTGGCGCGTCCATGCTGATTCGGGACGCGGCAATCGATGCAATCGGCGGGCTGGACGAAGGCTTCTTTATGTATTGTGAGGAGATGGATTGGTGCCTGCGCATGCGAGAGGCGGGCTGGAACGTCTATGCCGTGCCAGCCGCGCGCGTCGTCCATTATGAAGGGCAGAGCAGCCGCCAGGTGCGCTGGCCCGCCTTCGTGCAGCTGTGGCGCAGCCGTCTGCGTTTCTACGGCAAGCACGCAGAACGCTATCCGCTCTGGTATCTCTGGCTGGTGCGGGGCCTGCTCCGCAGCGGCCTGGCCTGGCGCAGCCGCACCGTGCGGCAACGTTTTGCCCTTGGCCAGATCGACGGCGCAGCCGCCGGCGCAGAACTGGCGGCCTATCAGACCGTGCGCGAATTATGACGCAACTCGCCGCCGTGATCCTAACCAAGAACGAGGTCGCCAACGTGGCCGGCTGTATCGCCAGCCTGCGCGACTGGGTGGATTGCGTCGTTGTCTGGGACTCGGGCAGCGGGGACGCTACTGCGGCAGAGGCCCGGGCCGCCGGCGCCCTGGTGGTGCAGCGGCCCTTCGACAACTATGCGGCCCAGCGGCAGGCTGCCTTGGAGACCGTCAATGCCGAGTGGATATTCTTTGTGGATGCCGACGAGCGGGCAACGCTCGAGCTGGCCCATGAGATTCGCACGCGCATTGCCACGGAGGACCATGCGGGTTACTGGGTGCCACGGCGCAACTTCATCGTGGGTGTGGAAACCAGAGGCGGAGGATACTATCCCGATTATCAACTTCGCTTGCTGAAACGGGCCGGCGCCCTCTACGTCCGTGAACGGGAAGTCCATGAGATCGTGGAGGTGGACGGTACCGAGAGCCACCTGGACCATCCCTTGATCCACTACAACTACACTGACTGGGCCCAGTTTCACCGCAAGCAGCATTCCTACGCCGCCTACGAAGCGCGCATCCTTGCGAAGCGGGGCATTCAACCCCGCCCCCACAACTTCATCCTCCAGCCCGTACGGGAATTTCGCCGCCGCTTCCTAACCCTGCACGGCTACGAGGACGGCCTCCACGGCCTGCGCCTGGCCCTGCTCTTCGCCTGGTACTACGGCTTCATGCCCTACTGGATCCTGCTCACCGCACCCGAAACCAACTAACCCACGCCAATCGACCAATCGACCATTGTCAATTGACAATTCACAATTGACCACCATCCCTTTCTTCTACGCGGCTAACGCCCCCCGCTTTTTGAACCCGAATCAGATTCTGGGTCGCCTGCTCGAAGGTATCGTCGTGGCTGATAACGAAGAGTTGACGCAGCCCGTCTACGTTGAGAATTTGTCGGGCCAGGGCCTCCCGGCGGGCTTCGTCGAGATTGGTGGTCGGCTCATCGAAGAAGGCAATGTCAATGCTGCTCATTTCGCGTAGTAACGCAAGACGAACGGCCAGCGCCGCACTCATCTGCTCGCCGCCCGAGAGTTGGCTGAACTGGCGCTCGTTGCCATTCACGTCGAGTAGAATGTTGTAATCCTCGGTCCAGGTCAGGTGGCGCGTGTAGTCCTGCATGAGTTCGGCAAAGATGCGTGCGGCATCTTCGCTGACCTGGCGAATCAGGGTCGCGGTGATATAGGGCCCGGCCTCGCGCAGGACGCCGCGCAGCGCTTCCAGAATCTCTTCCTGGCGTGCGTACGCGCGCTGTCGTTGTCGAATTTCATCCAACCGGGTCTGGATTTCCCGGAGGCGGATCAAGCTCGCTTCGTCCCGGGCTTGATCTTCAGTCAGCATAGTACGGCGGGTCTGCAGCGCGGCGATTTCACCCCGGACCTGCTGTTCTTCGGCCACGACGCCGGCGTGGCGCTGGGCGTCGAAAGCGCCTTCGGCGGTCTGCACGGCCACGGCCAACTCCGCCAGATCCCGATCGAGCGCCGCTTGCTCTGCCTGGGCCTCCTCGACGTCCTTTGCGTAGCGCTCGACGCCGGCCGCCAGCTGGCGGTGGCTGAGGACCGCTTGATAGGCATCTTGATTCTCTGCCAGTGTAGCGGAATTGGCTGCCCGCTCCGTGTCCAGGTCGGCAAAACCTGCCAACTCTGCCGACAGCGCAGCGATCCGTCGACTCTGCTCATCGGCTTGCTCTGCCAATTTGGCTTGGCGTCGCTCCACGTCGGCCTGGCTACGCGCCCGGTCGGCGGCAATGGCGCTCTGCTCGCGCGGGTTGCCCAACGCCGCCAGCTGCGTTTCCAGCGCTTGCATTTCTTGCTGGACATCGGCCCGCTCCGCCAGCTGCTGTTGCAGTGCGGCCAGGCCCGTCGCCCGGTTATCGATTTCTGCGCGCAGGGTGGCAAGCTCCTCGGCCCGGGGCAGGGCCAGCAGCGCTTGCTGGACCTCCCTGAGTTGGGCGCGCTTTTCCTGCAGTGCGGCCTCGTCTTCCTTCACTTGCTGCTGGACTGTACGATAGGTCTCTCGCAGCGTCTCTACTCGCTGGCGGTTGCGGTCCAGCATCTCCGTCCGGTGGTCGGGCGTCAGCGGCTGCTCACAGACCGGACAGGTAGCCGTTTCGGCGGCTTCCAGGGCCGTCGTCTGTTCTTTGACGCTTTCGGCGTCAGCCTGGATGCGCCCCAGGGACTCGCGCGCAGCATCCAGGGCCTGCTGATCCGTGGCGAGACTCTTCTCCAGCGCAGCCCGTGTCGCTTCGTGGGCCTGGGCTTGTTCCAGTTGACCGGTCAGGGTTTCGGCCCGGGAGCGCAGGGTCTTCAGCTCCGCTTCCTGACGGCTGATCTGACGTCTCAGTTCCTCCCGCTGCTGTGCCGCTTCCCGGGTGTTCTGGAGAGCGGCTTCCAGTTGTTTCTGTTCTTCCACTGCCGGCGCCAGGCGGTCGACGGTTTGGGCAGCCGTGGCGACGGCGTGGGCCTCTTCGCTTGTGCGCTCCAGCTGATTGCGGGTCAGGGCCATGGCCTTGTCGACTTCACTCTGCCGGTCGCGGAGCGCCTGGCGCTGGCGCACCCGCTCTTCCAGTCGCAGTTGCTCAGCCTGGGCGGCGACGTAGGCATCGTGGCCCGCCTGGCGCTTGGCCAGGATGGCCGCCGCGCTGCGGGCTTCGGCCAGCATCTGCTCGGCGCTGCGCAGGCGCCGCTGCCCGGCGACGTGGCGTTCCTGGAGGGTCGCCGTACGCTGCTGAAGCGTGCGGATCTCCTGCTGCTGCGCGTCCAGAGTTTCGCGTGCGGCGACAACCTCCGTTTGACGCGTGGTCAGTTCTGCCAGCGTTTTCTCGGCCAGGGCAAGCTCCTGCCCGCGCTGCTGCAGGGCGTTTTCCAGTTCCGGCAGTTGTTCCAGGCGTGCGGCCAGGCCTGCAGCTTCGACGGCCACTTCTTGGGCCAGGGCTTTGAGCAAGCTGAGGGGTTCGCGCAGTCCGTCAAAGGCCTTCTTGTATTCATCTACCTGCAGCAGGGGGTCAAAGGTGCTCTTGCGCTGGGCGGGCGTCAAAAGAAAGGCAGCCGTAAAGGTGCCTTGAGGAACGCCCACCGCGTCGGCAAAGAGGCGCGCCAGGTCGGCCCCGGGCTCAACGCCCATGTGCTGGCGCAGAAAGGTGAGTACGTCGGCCTTCCCTTCGACGATCT
>CAYZLP010000336.1:0-5779 GCA_964478635.1 uncultured Caldilineaceae bacterium | reverse complement strand
GCCGCTGTCTCCCTGAGAGGTTGCAGTGATGGTCACGGTGTCCGTCGCCTGGTCCGCTGCGCCGGGCGGAATGGTGACGGCGACGGTGAAGGTCGTGCTGGCGGCCGGCGCCAGGCTCACCTGCGTGGCGGAGAGCGTTGCGGTCCAGCTTTGGTCGGTTGCGGTCAGATCGAATGTGTCCGCCAGAGAACCGCTGTTGGAAATCGTCAGCGTGTATTCGACCGTCTGCCCGGCAGCGCCTGTCTTGGCCTGATCGGACGATAGGGTCACGCCGTAGGCCTGTTCCATCCGCCATATCTCACCGCCGTCCACGCCGTTGGCCGTACCCACGTAGAGCTGCCCCTGAAAGTCTGCGCTGGCGTTGCTTCCGTTAGAGCCTATGTTGTTACCGTCGCCGAAACCATCCGGGTTGGCCTGCGCCCACGTTGCGCCGTCGGCCGAGCGCCAGAATTCCATCCCCGTCCCCTCGTTGTGGGTGCTGACATAGAGCTGGTTCTGAAAGACGAAGACTGCTTCGACCTGGCGGTTGTTCGCGTCGCCGAAGCCGGGCGTGATGATCTGCGTCCAGCTTTCGCCGTCGCTGCTGCGCCAGAGCTGCGCGCCGTCCGCAGCATTGCCCGCGCCGACGTAGAGATGGCCTCCGAACTCGGCCATGCCGCCCATGAAAATGGTGTCGGCGTCGCCAAAGCCGTCACTTACGACGGTCGTCCAATCGCCGCCGAAACTGCGCCAGATTTGAACGGGTGCTTCGGTCTCAAATTCGACTGCGGCATAGAGCGCACCGTCGAATTCGGTCAAAGCGGTGACGGTCGCAGGATCCGTGCCCGGCGTGGCGGGCGCGACCTGGGTCCAGCTGTTGTTGTCGCCGGTGTAGCTGCGCCAGATCTGGGCGCCGGTGATCAGGTTCGTGGCGCCCGCGTAGAGCAGGCCATTGTACTCGGCAAAGGTGGTAATGCTGACCGTATCGGGGTCGCTGAAGCCCGTGATGACCATGGGCGCCCAGGTGGTGCCGTTCAGGGAGCGCCAGATCTGGGCGGGACCGTCGCCCCGGCCGGTGCTAGCGTAGAGACGACCGTTGAAGACGGTCATGGCGAGGATGGCCGGCGGCGCAATGTCGTGATCGATGCCGAAGCCGGGTTGGGTGACCGCACTCCAGGTTTCGCCGTCCGGCGCGCGCATAATCTGTGCGCCGGCGGTTGCATTGTGGGTTCCGGCATAGAGGTAGTCGCCGAAAGGCGCCAGCGTCGTGACCTCGCGCGTCTGCGCATCGCCAAAGCCGCTGCTGTTGACTTGTTGCCAGGCGGGCGTCGCTGCAGGAAGCTGCTGCAGATGCGGGTCGAGCGCATGGGTCACATCTGCAGCAGGGGCGAGGAGAGTAAAAGCGCCCACCGTGGCGAGAATGAAGAGCAGGGTCGTTGTCAGGTGTCGATGTTTCATCTCGCACTTATTGTCTAGCCTGCGTCGGGGGGACAAAGCTACGGTACAGACCAAGCCGATCGGCGATTCAACCACTCGCCGCTGGCGATAATCCGTCCAAGGGGAGAATATTCTCCCCTTGGACGTTTCAGGGTACGGATGTTACGGGGTGGTTACGGGTGCAGTATTGGACCAACCCGACTGAGTCGTGTCGTTGAAAGCCAGGACTCTGTAGTAGTAGGTCTTGCCCCGGGTCACACTCTCGCTGAAGGTGATGACATTGCCGGCGACAGTACTATTGACGACCCCAAAAGCGAATGCTGCGTCATCGGCCCGCTGGATCAGGAAGCCGGTCTCATTACTGGCGTTATCCATCCAGTTCAGGGCAACGGTGGCCTGCTTCCGATTCTTCTCGACACTGGTCGCTGTCAGGTTGCTCGGGTTCGCTATGGTATTGGGCGTTTGCGGCGCAGTCTCACTGGAGCTAAGCGTCAGCGTCGGCCAGCCGCCTCCCGGCGGGATGTTGTTGAATGCGGGGTTAGAGTAATCCCAGGTGTCTCCAACCACGTTGATGGCGTAGACCTGATAGTAGTACACATTTCCCCGCACTCCCGGATCTGTATAGGTTCGGGTTCCCGTTCCAGGTCCGACGCTCAGCCAGTCCGACGGCACCGTCGCCAGATTCTCCCACGGACCGGTTGGGCTGCTCGAGCGCTCGATAACGAAGGCCGTCTCATTTTTCGAGTTGTCCATCCAGGTCAGTACATAGCGGCGGTTGTTGCCACTACCGATCTTGACCCACGCAAGATTTGTTGGCGCCGGCGGTGTCACGCCAACTACCTGGGCATGCATCATATCCATCTCTTCATGGCTGAGGATATGACAGTGATAGACATACTCCCAGCCAAAGTTGACGTAGTGGTTGATGATGTCGACCGGCTCGCCGTCGGGATTGAAGGCCATGAGGGGCAGATTCAACGCTTCCCGCTGCGTCGTGTTGGCGCCTTCCAAGTACATACCTTCCGGCATGGACGGATCCAGCAGGCGAATGCTGTTGGGCAAGCCACCCCAAGTTTCCGGAAGATGCGGAATAATCGGGCGCATGGCCACGATGGTATCTTCCAACGGGCTGATGCGTACCGTGTCCTTCCAGCCCAGTTCGTTGGCATCCGGCTTGCGGATGATACCGTCCCAGCCCACCCGATTGATCAGCTGCACGTCATAGAGATGGAAGTGAATCGGATGCGTGTCCACCCCGTTATGGGTAAATTTCCAGATCTGCGTGCCGTCGTCGGTAGTGGCGATGGGTTCCACTTCCACGCCCGGCGGCAGCTCCACGCCGTCCAGGATCTCATCGGGCGGATAGGTGTAGCCGTGGAGAATCATATTCTGCAAGCCCGCCTGTGCGTTGGGCGTTTCTACCCCCAGGAAGCCGCTCATCCGGCCGTATTCCATCTCAAACGCCTCGCCCATCTCGTCCTGGATCATCTTGGGCTTCAGGTTGAAGGTGAGCGGGTTGCCCGACAGCGTATCGAAGGTCAGCGACGTGTCGTAGATTTGGACTGTCCCGTTACGGGGGCCGTTCTTCTGGAAGCTCGTCCCGTAGGCCGAGTTGTACTCGCCCTGGCCGACGATGATGGGATTCTGCCCGCTCTCGAAGACGCCCGAACCGTCTGCTTGGTGGGCAAAGGCACTCTCCAGTGCATTCAGGTTGAACGCTGACGCAGCGGGTGCGGCCGCTACCTTGATCTGCATGATCGTACGGGTGTTGGGCCCGTAGCCGGGCAGCGTAGCCGGCGCACCACCGGTATCCCGATAATCTCCGCTGCCGGTGTAGTAGTCGTAGCGCGGATCCCGGGCCGGGAAAGCGGCCGGAGCATCATTATAGAGAATCAACGTCTGGCCCGCGTACTGGGAAAAGTCGACAATGACGTCGTGCCGCTCGGCCGGCGCGGTCAGCAACGAATGCTGGTCCACGTTACCCGCATTGAACAGAGTCGGATCGTTGACCCACGTGGTCGGCTGGGCCGGGATGACGACCGGCGCAGGCAGGAAGCCGCCCTCGTTGGCGATTTCGATCCAGTCCGGCCCTTCCGTGCCCACGACCGGGGTGGGGAAGACGGTGGCGTCGTCCAAGGCGGCCGCGACTTCGTCCGGATTCAGCATGACCTCGGTGCAGGCCACGCCCGTACTCTCCGCCGCCGGGTTCGGGTTGCTGGCATCACAGAGCACGCCGTTGGCATCAATCGCCTGATAGAGCGACAGATTGAAGAAGCGGTCGTTGGCTGCGTTCAGGATGCGGAAGCGATATGCCTTGGGATCCACCGTGAGCGTCGGGTAGGCCGTGCCGTTGACCACGGGCGTGTCGTTGAAGGATTCCATGCCCATGGAATTGTACGGGGTGCCGGGCATCAGGGGCGGCTCGCACCACGTCACGTCGGGATCACAGGCCGGATCGAAGTAGGGATTGTCGATCGGTCCATGATCGATGGAGTTTGTGGGCGGCCAGAACCATGGCCCGTAGGCCCAGCGACCGAACTCGTTGACGCCCGAGGCGTCACCCGGACTTTGGGCCGGTGAGTAGACGTGGGGCGTCCACAGGCTGCCCTCGCCGCCCCAACGGGCTGTGTCCCAGGTCTCGTCCTGCAGAGCCAGCTGCCCATCGTTGGGCACGAAGGTCTTGTCCTGCACGACCAGCGGTATTGTGGCTTCGGGGCCCGGGATGATGCCGCTGTCAACCAGCACCTGCTCGGTCGGATCCTGAATGACATAGGGGGCTGCCATGCCCGCGTAAACGTTCAGGCGGGTGATGCCCCACGCGTGGTCGTGATAGAACATCAGTCGGGCGCTCTGCTGGTTGGTGTAGTAGAAGGTCATCTCGCCGTCGATGGCATTGCCGGTGTCATTCATATCCGGTACGGGGCGCACACTGACGCCTTGAGGATAGGGCGTATTCTCACCGGCAGGTGTGATCCACTGGTGCGGTGTGCCGTCCGAAATCCAGGGCGAGATGCCGCCGTGGAGGTGGACGATGGCGCGGGTATCAGAGAAGCAGAGACCCTGCGCAACGAAGATGGCCTTGTCCGGTCCGCTGCAAGGCGGATTTTGGGGATCATCCCATGGGAACATGGGCGGATCCATCATGGCTGCCTCATGTCCGTCTGGCGTTGGGCCAGATCCCATTACCGTGGAATCGACCGGAATGAAGAGATTGCCGCCTGCGCCCGTGGGGAGCAGATTACGGAAGAGGATACGTACCGGCCGGTCCTTTTGGGCCACGATGGCCGGGCCAAGGTAATGATATTGGCCACCAGCTTGCCGGTATCCACGCAGCGTGGTCGCCGGCAGATCGGCATGCATCTGCTCGGTATATTCACCTAGTTCGATGATGTAGTAATCCGTGCCGGGATAGGTCGTCGTGTCGGCCACCGCAACCGGAATGTACTGACCGAGCTCGTTGGCGGCGCCAGCGCCCAACCCCGGCAGTTTATTGACGAACTTGCGCATCCCGCCGGTGACTGAAGCCGTGCTGAGGTCGAACACTTCGGCCGCAAATGCATAGGTGCGGGCTTGAGCGAGGGTTGGATAGCTGCCTGTGCCAACCGTGATCGTGCTGGCCTGTAGCGGTCCAGCAGGCGAAGGGTAGTACACCCCATCACTGCCCGCACCGATGTCCAGGGGCACGCCACGGCCGTAGAAGGCAAGCAGATCGCCGGCCTGCACAGCCAGGTTCGCGACGGGGAAGGTCGCAACCTCGCCGACAGCCGGATCCGCCAAGTCAGGAACGGTGAGTTGACCGCTGTCGAAGACGACGGTGTATTCGTCAGCGGCGCCGGTCGGCCGCAGCACGTAGGCGTGGAAGTTGAGCCCGGCCGATGCCGGCGATCCTCCCGTGGCAGGCTGATTCCAGGTTTGGAAACTTTGAACCATCCCGTCCGGCAGCGCGGCAGGAATGATGACGAAAACGTTCGTTGCATTGTCGCTGGAATATCCTCGATCGACCAGTGGGTTGCCGAACGAGGCCACGACACCGGGGGTTATTTCCGGCAACGGACTGTTGGCATAGTTCGGATGGCTGAAATAGTGGGGCGCACCGTCGATCAGGGGAAGTGCCGCTGCCTCCATTGCAGCCTCTGCTGCGGCCTGTTCGGCCGCTTGCGCCTGGGGTCCCACCAGCATGAGCGGATTGAGCGCGCCCTGCTGGAAGCGGCGGGCGGCCGCGGCTTTGCGGTCGAAATGATTCGGCTTGTTACAACCGTTGTGGTTGCCGTTGCCATTCCCGTTGCCGTTGCAGTTGGCTTTGCCGTTACCTTTGCCGTTGCCGCCTTGCGCTGCTGCGGCAACGCTTCCGTCCGGCGCAACG
>CAYZLP010000335.1:0-5793 GCA_964478635.1 uncultured Caldilineaceae bacterium | reverse complement strand
GAAGACGCAACCGGCAAGCGCCGCATCCGCCATTTTGGCGTGCCCCAACTGGTGGGCCTGGGCGAGGTGGCGCCGCGCAGCGTCCTGCCCTCTTTCCTCTACCTGCCCGGAGAGCATGACCTGCCCGAGGGCGGCGCGGCCCTGCCCTGGGACAACGCCCGGGACTATGTCGTCGGCGAATTCGCCCGGGAACAGGGCGCGCGGGTGCCCGGCCGCCTGGTCAGCTCGGCCAAGTCGTGGCTCAGCCACAGCGGGGTCGACCGGACCGCACCCATCCTGCCCTGGGGCGCCAAGGAGGAGATCGGCAAGGTTTCGCCCGTAATCGCCAGCATGCGCTACCTCCAGCACATCCGGGAAGCGTGGAATGCCGAGATGGCGGGGGGTGGTGAAGCGCCGGAGGAAGCCCTCTTTGAAGAGCAGACGATCATTCTGACCGTGCCCGCCTCTTTTGATGAAGTGGCCCGGGAATTGACCGTGGCCGCGGCCCAGGAGGCGGGCCTGACCCACGTCATTTTGCTGGAAGAGCCTTTGGCCGCGTTCTACGCCTGGCTCTCTACCCACGAGCAGGATTGGCAGGGCATCATGGCCGACCGCCAGCTCATTCTCGTCTGCGACGTGGGCGGAGGCACGACCGACTTCTCAATTCTGGGCATCTCCGAGGGCCGGGCCGGCCTGCGCTTTGATCGCCTGGCCGTGGGCGAACATCTCATGTTGGGCGGCGATAACATGGACCTGCTTCTTGCCCGGCTTATGGAGCAGAAGCTCATGGGCCAGCCCGGCAAGCTGGACGCCGCGCGCTGGCACCAGCTCGTCTATCAGTGCCGCCAGGCCAAAGAGCAGCTTCTGGCCCGGCGGGGTGACGTGGACGAAGTACGCATTACCCTCATGGGCGGCGGCAGTTCGCTCATTGGCGGCACGCTTTCGGGCGTGCTGACCCAGGATGAAATTGAACAGGTCATCGTCGAAGGCTTCTTTCCGCCCGTTGTGGCCGACGCCCTTCCCGAGCAGGGCCGGCGCACAGGCCTCACCGAGCTTGGCCTGCCCTACGTCCAGGATCCGGCGATTACCCGCCACCTGGCCGCGTTCTGGCAGCGCTTCACGCCCTTTTTGGCTGAAGAGACGGGGCGCAGGGAACTCTATCCCGATTACATTCTCTTCAACGGCGGCGCGTTGACGCCGGCGGCCCTGCGCGCGCGACTGCGGGACGTTGTGGGCGGCTGGTTTGGTGACACAGCCGGCGCGGATTGGTTGCCCGACGAACTCCAGAATCCTCGCCCCGAGGCAGCCGTGGCCGTAGGCGCGGCCTACTATGGCCTGGTGCGCATGGGCAAGGGCGTGCGTGTCGGCAGCGGCAGCCCCCGGGCCTACTATGTGGCCGTCCAGAGTGCGGTCCAGACCGATGATATGGCGGAGGCGGCCGTCTGCCTGGTCCCCCGGGGGGTGGAGGAGGGCTTTGAGGCCCACCTGGATGCGCTGGAGTTCGAGGCGCTCACCAACCAGCCTGTGGCCTTCGAGGTTTTTACTTCCAGCACGCGCCTGGGTGACAAACTGAGCGATGTGGTCCAGCTCGCGCCGGACGAAGTGAGCGTCCTGCCGCCCATTCGCACGGTGCTGCGTTACGGCAAGAAGGGGGAGGCCCGGCGCATTCCCGTGAGCCTGGCCGTGAAGCTGACCGAGATCGGCACCCTGGAACTCTTCTGCGAATCGCGCCAGAGCGGCCACCGCTGGCAGCTCCAGTTTGACGTGCGTCAGGCGACGGATGCGGCTGCAACGACGGGCGTTGCCGAAACGCTGGACGATGCGGTGGTCGAGCGGGCCGTTGCGGCCATCGCTGCGACCTTTGGTCCCGGTTCGGACCCGGCCAAGGCGCCCCCGGCCCAACTGCGCAAGGAGTTGGAAGAGATCCTCGAGCTGGAGAAAGAGGCGTGGCCCACACCCCTCATCCGCAAGCTGGCCGATGCCCTGCTGGAGCATGAGCAGGGGCGGAGCCGCTCGCCCGAGCACGAGGCCCGCTGGCTCAATCTTCTGGGCTTCTGCCTGCGGCCCGGCTACGGCGATCCGGTGGATGAATGGCGCATGAAGCGGGTCTGGAAGCTTTATTTCGAGGGGCTCATCAATCCCCGGGACAATCAGTGCCGGACCCAGTGGTGGATCTTCTGGCGGCGGGTGGCGGGCGGCCTCAAGGCGGGCCAGCAAAGCGAGCTCTACAACCTGGTCCGCAGCTACGTCAATCCCGACGCCAAGAGCGGCAAGAAACCGGGCGGCGCGCTGCCCAAGACACTCTCCGGCGGCGAAACGCTGGAAGTGTGGATGATGCTGGCCAACCTGGAGCGGCTCCCCGCGAGGACCAAGGCAGACCTAGGGCGGCGCCTGCTCAAGTCGGTGCTCAAGGGCAAGCCCGCATCCCGGGAGCTCTGGTCATTGAGCCGCTTTGGCGCGCGTCGGCCCATGTACGGACCAGTCGACCGGGTCATCGCGCCCGAGGATGCCGCGGCCTGGGCCGACAAGCTCTTGACGAGCCAGCCTGCGCCCGGCGACGCCATGGCCCGGACCCTGGTGCTCCTCACCGAGCGCACCGGTGATCGGGCGCGTGATGTAGACGATGCCGTGCGCGCCCGGGTCGACGCCTGGCTGGGCCAGCTCGCCAGCGCGGAACGTTTCCGCGATCTCCTCAACAACCCCGAAAGCGCCTACCGGGCCGCAGAGGAAGCCTACGTCTTCGGCGAGTCCCTGCCGGCCGGGCTGGTGCTGGCTTCAACTATTGAAACTACGCCGGCGCGATGAGCTTTGTCCGACCAAGCCCGCTTGCGCTGGTGACTGCTGCGTAGGCGCTTCGTCAGCCAATCGGCGGTTCGTCGCCGATAGGGCGGCCCCGGTTCCCCCTGAGTACATCCTTTGCAATCATTTTGACTGGGCTCCAGCTTGGTGGTAGACTTTGATTGCAGATTTGTAAACTCAATTACAATTTATTGAGGTAAACTTCTCGGCAGCGCCAGTCTCGGCGCATTCACTTCCGCACAGACAACCGGCTTCATGTCGGCACATACCGATCCCGAACGGCGCGCGCTTGCCAATCGTCGAACTCACCTGCGATTTACCCGTTGCAGTTTTCGTCAATCTGTTTGATTGCAGCCACCACACTCAAGGAGAAGCGTATGTACGCCAAGAAAGGCCCTCACCTGCTCTTTGTCCTGGCGCTGCTGCTCACGGCCCTCATGCCGGCAGCCGCCTTTGCCCAGGACGATGGCACCTCGATCTACATTCCGTTCGTCTCGGTCGCGGATGGGCGCGATGCCCTGGACGCCACCCAGAACGCCATTCCCAAGTCCGTGAACGGCGTCTACATCGTGATTCTGCGCGATCGGCCGACGGTCGCCTTTGAGGGTGATGTCGACGGCTTCCGCGCGACGAAGCCCGAAGCCGGACAGAAGCTTCAGGTCGATAGTCCCGACGTCCAGGCTTACGATCGCTACCTGGTTGCCAAGCAGGATGCCGTCTTGCGCTCGGTAGGCGGAAGCGAGGCCGATCTCTTCCACAACTACACGACCGCGCTCAATGGCTTTGCCGCCAAGCTGAACCCAGAGCAACTGGCCGCGCTGCAGGAGAATCCGGATGTCGTGATGATTCTGCCGGACCAGATGCGCTATCCGATGACGGACAGCAGTCCTGATTTTCTCGGTTTGACCGGCCCGGCCGGCGCTTGGGCCAAGGGGTATACGGGCGAGGGCGTCATTGTTGGCGTCATCGATTCCGGCATTTGGCCTGAGCATCCTAGCTTTGCCGATGATGGTAGTTTCCCTGCCGCACCACCACTGGACGATACCCGACCGAACTGTGAATTTGGCAATACAGGACATAATGCTGCTGATGCGCAGTTCACCTGCAATAACAAGCTCATCGGCGCTCGGCAGATGTTGGATACTTATCGACGCCTGATTGGCGCTGCTCCCGATGAATATGATTCAGCCCGTGATGACGATGGCCACGGCACGCATACGGCATCAACCGCCGCCGGCAACGGCAGCGTAGAGGCGTCAATCTATGGCATTCCCCGCGGTACCGTCTCGGGCATCGCGCCCCGCGCGCGGGTGATTGCGTACAAGGGACTGGGAAATCTCGGCGGTTTCACGTCTGACCTCGCTGCGGCAATTGATCAAGCAGTTGCCGACGGTGTGGATGTGATCAACTATTCTGTGGGTGGCGGCGCTTCGACACCGGGTGCCGACGAAATTGCCTTCCTCTTTGCCGCAAACGCCGGTGTTCATGTGGCAACGTCTGCAGGCAATTCCGGTTCGGGGGTGGCCACGCTTGGCAATCCTGGCACGATGCCCTGGATGACCACTGTTGGCGCAAGCACCCAAAGTCGTTTCTTCCAAGGGACCGTTGTTTTGGGTAACGGAGTCATGTATACGGGCGCTTCCATCACTCAAGGCGTTGGTTCTGCGCCGTTGGTCGACGCGGCCAACGCTGGCGGTGATCTTTGTGTACCTGGCTCGATGAATCCGGCCGTTGTGTCTGGAAACATCGTACTTTGTCGTCGCGGCGCAATCGCCCGGGCCGCCAAGAGTCTGGCCGTCTTCCAAGCCGGCGGTGTCGGTATGATCATGTATGAGAACACTGACGACAATAACCTCTTCACCGATACACACTGGGTGCCTTCCGTACATATCGACAACACGCCAGGTCTTGCAATCAAGGCATACATTGCCGGTAATGCGAATCCGACGGCGGAGATTATCGGTGAGCAGTTGGGAGAATGGCCTGCTGCGCCTTCGATGACGATATTCTCTTCACGTGGTCCCAACCCGGTTGCGCCCGATATTATCAAGCCCGATATCACGGCTCCCGGTCTACAGATCTTGGCCGGATACTCTCCGACACCCGATCCCGGTACCAATCCTCCCGGTGAACTGTTTGCGGCCATCGCCGGCACCTCCATGTCCAGTCCGCACATCGCCGGTATCTTTGCACTCATCGATCAGGTTCGACCTGAGTGGAGTGCGGCCATGGCGAAGTCGGCCATCATGACGACAGCCTACCAGGATGTCCGCGATAACGACCGAGTGAGCCAGGCGGATCCCTTCGATATGGGCGCCGGTCATGTCGATCCGGGCGGCAAGGCGGGCAAAGGCTCCATTTTTGAGCCAGGCCTTGCTTACGACGCCGGACTCTTCGAGTATGCCGCGTTTACCTGCGGCATGGATTGGGGTGTCTTCACAGCAGGGAGTTGTGCCTTCCTCGAGTCTATCGGCGTGCCGACGGAACCCTACAATCTCAACGTACCGTCGATTGGTGTGGCCGAGCTGGCCGGCAGTCAGAAAGTCGTCCGAACCGTCACAAGCGTGGCGAAGGAAAGCGGATGGCGCACCTATAATGTATCGATTGATGCTCCTTCCGGCTATGAAGTATCGGTCTCTCCGTCTAGCTTCCGCCTGAAGAAGGGACAGTCGGCGAGCTATGAAGTCACCATTACCAATGTGAGC
Organism: uncultured Caldilineaceae bacterium; assembly: GCA_964478635.1. Lineage (GTDB taxonomy): Bacteria > Chloroflexota > Anaerolineae > Caldilineales > Caldilineaceae > JAGRCP01. Next base: position 310 of record CAYZLP010000335.1, on the reverse strand, counting down.
GCACCGCTCGGTGAATGGCGGTTTGGCTCGCTGGTCTGGTCCGACACGACCGGTCATTACGACGTCTACAGTCCCATCGCCGTTAAAGCCTCTCTGTTTAGCGCACCGGCGGAAGTGGGCGGCAGTGGTGAAGGCGGCTCCGCAAGCTTTGACGTGAAGTTCGGCTACACCGGTAACTATAGCGCTGCTGCTCATGGTCTTGAACCGGCCACCGTGACCTCTGATAACGTTGTTCAAGATCCGGATCAAACCTTCAATCCGAACGATGGATTCAGCAACCTGCATCAGTTCAATCTCACGGGCGCTGCAT
>CAYZLP010000334.1:0-5814 GCA_964478635.1 uncultured Caldilineaceae bacterium | reverse complement strand
CGGCTGCAATGTCGGCCAGGGTGAGCGCGATGGGAACGGCAATGAGGGCCAGCAAGACGAAGGAGGCCTGAATACTCCGGGTCGGATAGTACTCAACAAAGGCGCCGAGAATCGCATAGACGCCGAGACCGATGGTCACGGTCAGTCCGATGGCCGTGAGTTGGGACGTGCTCAGCATGCGACTCATGCGCACGCTGGACTTCTGACCTGGGAGATCGCCGGGTTGGTTTTGGGCCCTGGATGAGTCAGAGTTTGTTGTCATAATGTTCTGTTTGTTGCGGGCGCTTTGACAAGCGCGCCAGGGTATAGTAAAAGTGTGGCAGATTCCCCACGGCAATGCAAATGCAATATTTGTTCCGGGATGAACTGCAGATGCACGATCAGCCCTGTTCCACACAACTGGCTCCGCCTTGGCCGTCAGCCGATGCGCGTATGCAGGCCGTTGTCGGGCAATTCCGCCGCTACCTCCAGCATATGCCGCCCGTGTCGGCCCGGATCGGCGCCGAACTGCTGGGGAAGTTGACGCCCCCCAAATGGGAGTTGGAGTGGTATCTCCCCAGATGGCTGGGAGAGAGCCTTGGGCTTGCGGCCGAGGTGACCGACGATCTGGTATTGGCCAATGGCTTTGGTCTCTGCTTTATCGTGCTGGAAGACAGGCTGCAGGATGAGGCGCTCACTCTGGAAGCCCGCCACGACGCGCGTCATCTGAGCAAAGCCTTGCACCACTGGTGGTTGGCCCAGAATACATTGCTCTGCAGCGGTAATCAACTGTTCTGGGGCGCGTTCGCGCGGATCATGGAGGAATGGCGGACTGCGACGGCCGTCAGCAATGACCAACCGGGCTGTCGCTTTGATGACGTCATACAACGCGACTGGAGACGCCTGGCCCACCGGGCTTCGCCGCTCAAGGTCTGTTGCGTCGCCGCGACGCAACTGGCCGATCGCCCGGCGCTGCTTGCGCCCCTGGAACGGAGCCTGGACGATCTGCATGTAGCGGCCGTCTTACTGGATCACGCCCAGGATTGGATGGACGATCTTGCCGGTGGGCGCTACAACGCCTTCGTACACGATTGTATGTCCCGAACCGATTCCGCGGAAGAAAGCCGTAATCCGGCCCAGACGGTCATGGAGGAACTCTGGTTTGGTGATGGGGGCCGCGCCTATTTTGCCACGGCCCATGCGAGGCTGGATCAAGCGTTGGCGATGGCGGAACCGATCGGCTGCGTGCCTTTCTGCGACTATCTTGTGGGCTACCATGCCCGATTGGATCGATATCAACATGCTATGCAACGGGCCGCGCACGACCTTTTGGACAAAGCGACGGCCGGTATTTTCGGCGAGTCCGGCAACATTTCACAGGGAGGAGATGAGACATGACAGACAAGATGGAGCTGCAGCGACTGGTTGGACAGGTGATTATGGACCCGGCGTTTCGCAAAGAGTTCTTCGCAGCCGTTGCTGCCGTCTCCCCGTCGCTGACCACAGATGCGACCAAACTCACGGTCGGGGGCACGCAAGTCGAGTTGACGGCGCAGCAGGTGAGAATGGCGAATAAGTATCGCCAGAAGTGTTTGGATGAACTCTTGGCCTGTATGAAGAACGACAACGACGTCGATCAAGAGGCCTGGTAGCGGTACGGAAACAGGTAAGTGGAAATTGATGGGCCGCGGATTATCCGGATGCAGCTGATCCGGTCGGAAAACGATCTGAACAATCCGGCAGAATCGGCCGCATCCGCGCAATCCGCGGCCCATTGACGGTCAAAAGCCTCACTGGAGCAAGGGTAATATGATGGAGCGTAGCAATTCGGTGAAGATGAAATAGAGAATTGGGCTGGCCGCGGCCAGGGCCGCGCGGATGGTTGCCGATGCATTCCGGAAGGGCCAGGTAGGCGATCGCAGAATAGCGTTCTGCAGATCATAGAGTACGCTGGTGCGTTTTTCCAACTCGGTCAGCACCTCGTTGTCCAGGTCCTGGCGCATCATGATACTGTTCTGAACCTCGAAGAACTCTCCCTCCAATTTCTCCAGAACGTCATTCTTGGCCCGTTCGACCTGGATCCGCACGCCTCTCAACGGCAGCACCAGCGCGGCGAAACTGCCGAAGGAGAGGAGCCCGATGATAAAGAATTCCAGGGGCTCCGTCGGCCGGCCGAGGGGCAAGATGATCGCCAGGATCAAGCCCACCAACGTGAGGCTGTGCAGCAGGCTTAACCGGCCGAACGGCAGCCGATCGAAGGGATCGAAAACATTGATCTCGATCGGTTCATGGGCCAGGTGATTCAGCCCTCTCCCGAGCTTCACGCTCGTGTAGCAGAGCAGCAAAAAGAGCCAGCCCAGGCCAGTATATGTGACCAAAATGACCGCGGCTGCAAACGGATTGGATGGAAGTCGAGTCGCAAGCGCAGTTGTGGGGATCGGCAGATCGAAGAGTACGAAAAGAATAAAGACGAAGACCGCCGATCCGATGAGCAGCGACCACTCCACCCACGCGGGCACGGCAATGATGCGACGCACGTCTTCGTGATAGGCCTCGTCGTCGATCAAGACCACGCGGCGCAGCTTGTTGAGTTGGCGCACCGAACCGTATTTCAGCACGTGGAGCGCAATGAGACAGTAGACGTAGAGGATCGGCACGGACAACATGCGTGCGATGTTTCGGCTCGTCAACGCGGAGAATGCGGGATCGCGCAGTGAATAGAGATAGATTTGCTCGCCCGCGACGAAGAGGCCGACCAGCATTACGACCAGCCAGTAGGGGAACGGAATGCGCTTGAAGCCAATGCGCGTCCAATGCCACCATTCATCGATGTAGGGATGCAGTTCTGTTTTACGGGCGCTTCCGATGGCCACTTGCGCTGGACGCTTCCTTTCGCTCGTATCACCACCGATCCGATAATTCGGCGCACTCTGCTCCATCGCCTACAATAGCGATACCGTTCCCTGTGTAAGCCGCTTGCTGAAAATTGTGTAAGGATTGTGCGGCATAGTATAGCAAAAAAATCCTGCGATTGCATCCGGTAATTTTGCCGGGCCGGCAACCGGCTCGTATCCTCAGCGATTGTCAAGGAGCAACCATGGCAGGCCCGCTCGCTTCCCTGAAAATTCTCGATTTTTCCACGTTGATTCCCGGCCCCTTTGCCACCATGCATCTGGCCGACTGGGGTGCAGATGTCATCCGCATCGAGGCGCCGGATCGCCATGACATGATGCGCACAATGCCGCCGTTTGACGGCAAGCATGCCGCCTGGCACAGCGTCATCAACCGCAATAAACGCTCCCTGGCCCTCAATCTCAAGCATCCGGCCGCCGCCGACGTGGTCAAACGGCTGGTCCAACGCTACGATATTGTCCTGGAACAGTTTCGGCCCGGCGTCATGGACCGGCTTGGCGTGGGTTATGCCGCGTTGCGCGCCGCTAATCCCCGATTGATTTACTGTGCCATCAGCGGCTACGGACAGGACGGACCTGCCCGCGATCGGGCCGCGCACGATATCAACCTGGTGGCCCAATCCGGCATCGCCAACCACAGCGGCGCGCGGCAAGCCGGACCGCCGCCTCTGGGGGTCCAGCTTGCCGACGTGGGCAGTTCATATGCGGCCATCTCCGGCATATTGGCCGCAGTCGTTCACCGTTTGCAGACCGGCGAGGGACAGTTTGTGGACGTGAGCATGTTCGATACCGCATTGGCCTGGAATACCCTGGCCGCAAGTCAATTTCTCGTCGGCGGTGTGGAGCCGCAGCGGGAAGGCGAAACGCTCAACGGCGGCAGCTACTACGGCTACTATCGCACGGGTGATGACCGCTATCTGGCCGTCGGAAGTCTGGAGCCCAAGTTTTGGATTGGCTTCTGTGAGGCCGTTGAGCGGCCGGATTTGATTGCGCTGGGGCTCGATGCCGGTTCCGAGGCCCAGGCGAAGACCAAGGCTGAGATAGCGACCGTGATTGGGCAGCGCACGCTGGCCGAATGGGAGGCGCTCTTTGCCCCGCTCGATCTATGCGTCGAGCCGGTCTTGACCACGGCCGAAGCCTGCGCCCATCCCCAGACGCGGCATCGGGGCATGGTCGTCGATGTACCCAAGCCCGAAGGCGGCGCGCAGCGTCAGGTGGCCTCGCCCCTGCGTTTCTCTGCCGCACAGCCTGCCTATCGCCACATCGGCGCAACCCTGGGCGAACATACAGCCGGGATAATGGCGGAACTCGATTACTCGGCAGAGGAAGTCGAGGCCCTGGCCGCGGCTGGCCTGTTCGGAACTGAATGAAGAGAAAGGGTACCTTATGCGATTAGGATTGATGGCCGGCTATTCCGGTGCGACGATTGATTTGCCCATGGAGATGATCCAGGAGGCGGACCGGTTGGGCTACTATGCCGTTTGGACGGCAGAGGCCTACGGTTCCGACGCCGTCACGCCCCTGGCCTGGATCGGCGCACGGACCGAACAGATCCACCTCGGCTCGGCCATCATGCAGATGCCGGCCCGCACGCCTGCCATGACGGCCATGACTGCGGCGACGCTGGATCAGCTTTCGGGCGGGCGCATGCTCCTCGGGCTGGGCCTATCGGGCCCGCAAGTCGTGGAGGGATGGCACGGCGTCCCGTACGGCAAGCCCTTGGGCAAAACCCGGGAATACGTGGAAATCGTCCGCACCATCCTGGCCCGTCAGGAGCCGCTGGTGCATGACGGCCGTCACTACCAGATTCCGTATCAGGGAGAAGACGCCACGGGGCTGGGCAAGCCCCTCAAGAGCATCATCCACGGACGTTCCGACATTCCCATCTACCTGGCTGCCATTGGGCCCAAGAACGTGGAACTCTGCGCTGAAATCGCTGATGGCTGGCTGCCCATCTTCTTTTCGCCCGAACATTTCGACGATGTCTATCGCGCGCAGCTCGAAGCTGGCTTCGCCAAGGCCGGGAACGGCAAGAGCTATGCCAATTTCGACATTGCGCCGGCCGTCAACGTCATCGTCAGCGACGACGTCGACGCCGCGCGCAATGCGGTCAAGCCCTCCATTGCGCTATACGTGGGCGGTATGGGCGCCAAGGAGAAGAACTTCTATTACAACCTGGTCTGCCGGTACGGTTTCGAGTCAGCCGCCGAAGAGATTCAGGCGCACTTCCTGGCCGGTCGCAAGGCCGAAGCCACTGCGGCGGTTCCCGACGAATTGGTCGATCTCATTTCCTTGTGCGGTCCCAAGGCGCGCATCAAAGAGCGGCTTGCCGCTTGGGAAAAGGCGCCCATTACGACGCTGAATCTCTGGACATTTGATCTGGAAGGCGTGCGCGTGATGGCGGAGCTGGTGCTGGGAGAGGTCGAGGCAAAGGGTACCGCTGGGGTAGAAGCTGAGGATGTGGGTGAAGCTGAGGCTGAGGCAGTGGGGGCGGATGGAATTTTCGCGCGTATGCGAGATCGGGTGGCGGAGAATCCGAATTTGGCGCAGCGGATCAATGCCCTCTTCCAGTTTCACATTGACGGCGCCACGGGCGGTGACTGGGTGGTGGATCTGAAACATGGCCCGGGCGAAGTGCGGCCTGGCACTGTAGACGGCGCCGACTGTACGATCTACATGGCGGACGGCGACTTCGTCGACCTGGCCCGGGGTCGCCTCAACGCGATGAGCGCCTTTGCCCAGGGCAAGGTGCGAATCGAAGGCAATCCCATGCTGGCAACGAAATTGCAGGGATTGTTTGGGTAAGGCCGTCTCAGGAAACAACGTCCCCGGCGCGGTCCACGGAGTTTCCCATGGGCTAGAGTGAGCCCGGACCGTGCCGGGGACGTTTGCGGGGAATCCATGGTTTGGAACGGCCTGAAAC
>CAYZLP010000333.1:0-5819 GCA_964478635.1 uncultured Caldilineaceae bacterium | reverse complement strand
TGCAGTGCAACGTCTCTACCCCGCGCGATTAAAACAAACCCACCACGCGGCCGGTCTCCAAATCGATGTCTACCCGTTCGGCCGCGGGCGATTTGGGCAAGCCGGGCATGGTGCGCATCGCACCCACAATCGGATAGATGAAGCCCGCGCCCACGCTGGCCCGTACCTCGCGGATCGGCAGGCTGAAGTCCGTCGGCGCGCCCTTGACTTTGGGATCGGCTGTCAAGCTCAAGTGGGTTTTGGCCATGCAGATGGGCAGATTGCCAAACCCATTGCGCTCGTAGTCCCGGATCTGACGTTCCGCTTCGGGTTCATACACGACTTCGCTTGCCCCGTAGATCTCCTGCGCAATGGTCTCGATCTTGGTCTTGATGGGCAGGCCCAACTCGTAAAGGAAATTGAATTCGGTTGGCTCCTCGGCCGCTTCCACCACCGTGCGGGCCAGGTCCGTGGCGCCGGCTCCGCCTTCGGCCCAGTGCCGCGAGGTGGCGCAGCGTACGCCCAGTTCCTCCGCGACACGGAAGACGGCCTCGACCTCACTGTCATAATCGCTGGCAAAGTGATTGACGCAGATGACCGGGCTGACGCCATGCTTCAGCATGTTTTCGACCTGCTTGCGCAGATTGGACGCACCCTCGTAAACGTCATCCGGATTCTCTTGCAGCATTTCTTCGGGCAGGGCGCGCCCCGGCACGATCTTGTATTTGCCCGTATGGGATTTGAGGGCCCGTATGGTGGCCACGACAACCGCGGCGTCCGGGCGCAGGCCGCTGTAGCGGGACTTGATATTGAAGAATTTTTCCGCGCCGATGTCGGCTCCGAAGCCGGCTTCTGTGATCAGATAATCGGCGGTTTTGATGCCGATGAGATCGGCCAGGATGGAGCTGTTGCCGTGGGCGATGTTGGCGAATGGGCCGGCGTGGACCAGGGCCGGCGTGTTCTCCAGGGTCTGGAAGAGATTGGGCTTGATGGCTTCCTTCATCAGCACCGTCATGGCACCCGCGGCCTTGAGATCTTCCGCCGTTACTGGCGCTTTGCTGCCGTTCTGGCCGATGACAATGCGTCCGAAACGTTCCCGCATGTCGGCCAGGCTCGTGGTTAGCGCGAGAATGGCCATGACCTCGCTCGCCACGGTGATGTCAAAGCCCGTCTCCCGAGGACGGCCGTCCGTCTTGGCGCCCAGGCCGGCGATGATGTTGCGCAGTTCCCGATCGTTGACGTCGAGCACCCGCCGCCAGGTGATGCTGTACGGATTGATGTCCAGTTCGTTGCCCTGGTAGATGTGGTTGTCGATCATGGCCGCCAGGAGATTGTTGGCCGCCGTAATGGCGTGGATGTCGCCCGTCATGTGCAGGTTGAACTGCTCCATGGGCACAACCTGGCTGTAGCCGCCGCCGGCCGCCCCGCCCTTGATGCCGAAAGTCGGTCCCTGGGAAGGCTGGCGGATCGCGATGGTGGCGCTTTTGCCAATATGTTGCATGGCTTGCCCCAAACCGACCGTCGTCGTCGATTTCCCTTCCCCCAGCGGCGTCGGCGTGATGGCGGTCACGAGAATGTACTTGGCGTCCGGCCGGCTCGCCAGCTTCTCCCGCGCCTCTAGTTTGACCTTGGCCATGTGGTTGCCGTAGAACTCAATGTCATTGCGGTCCAGGCCCATCTTTTCGGCGATGGCCTCAATCGGCTCCATGGTTGCGGCCTGTGCGATCTCAATATCGCTGGGGACCGGCTTGGTTGTGGCAGACATCGTTGTCTCTTCTCCTCATGCTGTGTGGTTGATACTGGACAATTGCGGCAGAGATCTGAATTGCGATCGCGCTTGGATAACGGTGCTGCGTATAGACCGGGCTTCTGTCTACGCTGCGGTCTGTAATGATCGGCAGCTTGGCCTATCCGATGAATGCGACAACCCGCTCGACAAATGCTTGTGGATGCTCGATATGGGGTGAGTGTCCGCAGTCTGCAAAGACGACTTCCTCATAGTGGCCGCCATTGGCTGCATAGCGCTCCAGCACGGCGCGGGTCTGGGTAATCATGGGTTGGGGCGGACAGACGTCATCGCCTGGCCAGCCGGGCACTGCGCCGAGTTTTCCCAGCGCGGCAAGATCAAACATGGAGTTGTCGGAGACGATCAAGTCGCTGTCGCCGCGCAGCCACAAGATAGGCGGCTGGGGCTGGATTTCGGCCAACGCGCTCGTATCGAAATGGGTCGGCGCAATGGCATTGAGGACGCCGCGGCTGCCCGGCGCGACCATGGGCCAGTGCTCGGATGTCGTCATGTCGCCCGGATAGTTGTCTTCGCCCACAACGGTACTGTTCATGGCGGCAACGAACCGATCCTCGGTCGCGGCGTCCACCGTGAAGGGAGGCTTGAAGTAGAACCCATTCATGACGCTGCGCGGCGCCAGCGGACTGTCGCCGCCCATTTCCCCCGCTTTCAGCAACTGGACAAACTCGGGATTGGCTCCGCCCCCGCCCGAGCCGGCGCCGTCCGCACAAGTGAGTTCACCCTCGGAACCGCGAGTCGCGCCAAACCCATAGGGGGAAATCGGCGCCTCTAGAATCAGGGAGGCCACTTCCCCGGGGTGATCGATTGCATACTGCATGATCACGCCGGCGCCCAGGGACCAGCCCAGAAGATGGACTGGGCGCCCGGCCCAACCCAGGGCCTCCACGAGACTGCGCAGATCGTCCGACCAATCGCGTACACCCCGGGTCGCATCGACCGGTTTTGCCTCAGAGAGACCATACCCTCGCAAATCGGGCGCCACAATGGCATAGCGGTCGGGCAGCGCCGCTATTAGCTCGTCATAAAAGCGGTTCGAGGAGACATTGCCGTGTACCAGCAGAACCGGCGTTCCGTCATCCGGACCGGCCCGCAGAATGTGGGTTTTCAGCCGGCTGGTCTCAATGTATTCGGCGCGGACGTCTGGCGGTAGGTTCATCTATGGTTCTCCTGTGCGATAGCTGGGTGGGCGTGGGCTTTTTGGGCCCGCTGGCGGATGGATGAGCGGGGTAGCAGGCCCGCTCGATGAACGATTTCGGCGACGGTTTCTTCCTGACGATAGGCCATGATGTGGACGCCGTGGATGCCTTCAATCTCCCGGACTTGTTGGATGATCTCCGTACAGATGCGCACTCCCTCCGCCTTTTTCTCTTTTTTGGGCGTCTTGGCCAGGCGTTCGACGATTTCATCGGGTATCCAGACGCCGGGTACCTTGGTGCGCATGAATTCGGCCGCCTTCTCGGAGCGCAGGGGACCCACGCCGATAAGTATGAAGGCGCGTTCGTGAAGCCCCATGTCGACGACCCGCTTCATGTATTCTCGCAGGCGCGGCAAATCAAAGCAATATTGGGTCTGGATGAAATCGGCGCCGGCATCGATCTTTTTGGCCAGACGTAAGGGGCGCCAGTCAAAAGGCGGCACAAAGGGATTGGCCGCCGCTCCGAGAAAGAAGCGCGGCCGCGTCGTCAATTTGCGGCCGCTCAGGAAAAGGCCTTCGTCCCGCATAATGTGGGCCGTGCGCAACAGTTGCAGGCTGTCGAAGTCGAAGACGCGCTTGGCCTCGGGCTGATCGCCGGCCGTCACGTCATCGCCGGTCAAGCAGAGCACGTTTTTAATCCCCAGCGCGGCCGCGCCGAGCAGGTCTCCCTGCATGGCGATGCGGTTGCGATCCCGGCAGCTCACCTGATAGACGGGTTCATAGCCGGCCCGGGTCAACAAGGCGCAGCAGCCGAGGCTGCTCATGTGGCAATTTGCGCCTGACCCGTCGGTCGCATTGATGCCGTCGCACACTTCGGAGAGCACCAGCGCGTTCTTGTAGACATCTTCCGGATCGGCGCTGTCGGGCGCATTGAGTTCCGCCGTCACTGCGAAGAGTCCGGCGCGTAGCACCCGCTCCAGCCGGCTGTCCGCGCGCATGAGTTCGTTTGCACCATCCAGGCTGTTACGCGGCCCCACCATGCCCTCGCCCCCAATTACGATTCATCAGTATTCTGTATCTGTCGGCCAAGCAAAATAGAACGCGGATTAGGCGGATTTTCCGAATCTACGCGGATTTTCATTCGGAACGATTCAGCGGGTTCCCGCTGAATCGTTTGGCTGAGCTCACGCCGAAATCCGCTCCATCCGCGTTCTATCTGACCGATGGCTGAAGGGTTGCATTATCCCTTCACGAGCTTCCGCTATTGGCGCTGGCTCCGCCACCCTGCCGGTGTCTCCATGTCAATTCCTTCGGCCATGTTGATCCACGAAGAGGTGCCCTGCAGTTGCCGATTGACGGGCGGCTGCAGCTGCATCATTTCGCCCTCGTAGATGGTCATCTTTTGGCTCCTTTCCCATGCCTGAACCCACACGCACGGCATCTCCGGAATGACCTCGCAATGACCATTGGCGCGTACGCCGCCACAGGGTCCGTTGCGCAGATTTTTGGGACAGTTCATGGGGCAGGTCATGCCGGTGCTGTGGAGAATGCACTGGCCGCACATCTGGCAGTTGAAGGCATAGCCTTTGCCGACTTCCTCCAGCCAGATCATAGTGCGCTCTCCGGCATGGGGTGTCACGCGCTTAATCCCGGGATAGAAGGCGCGGTAGATTCGCTCCAGCAGATAATAGATCCATTCCAGCAGGCGAGGGTGATTCTTGAGCCACTCACTTCCGGGCCGGCGTTTTGCTTCCTTCATGTAAACGCTCATGGTCGAGGACTTTTCCGATGATTGACTGATGCACGTGCTGGCAGCATTCTTTGAGGGATGCGCTGATCTGCTGCTCCTGCCCGACGGGCGGAAACCGGAAAATCGGGCCGCAAAGGTAGATGGACGCAATGACTGTGTCATCCGGTCCTATGATTGGCGCCGACACGACCGCCAGGCCTTCGGTAAACTCCTCGAAGGACCAATCGTGTCCGGCCGCGCGGATCTCTTCCAAACGCCTGCGCAGCGCAGCGGGATCGGTTAGCGTATAGGGCGTGAAGCCTACCAGGGGTTGGGTCAAATAGGCGGTCACTACATCATCCTGCGCATAGGCCAAAAAGACTTTGCCGGACGAGACGGTATGGAGCGGGAAGCGCTCACCCGTCCAATCGCTTACCTGAATGTAGTGATCGGGATTGATTTGGTCGATGTAGAGCGCACAGTCGCCGTCGGGAATGCAAAGGCCTACGGTTTCATTGAAGCGGTCGGCCAGCTCCTGCAAGCATGGGCGGAGGAGCGTCTTGAGGGTCGCTGGCTGGATAGTTGTGGAAACCAGCTCTGCAATGCCTGCGCCGATATGGAGCGTACCTTCTGCCCGTGCAATGGCCCCTTCGGCCTCCAGGGACATGATGAGGCGTGAGACGGTGCTCTTGTGAAGGTTGGTGCGCCGGGCCAGTTCCGTCACGCTGATTCCCTGGGGGGATTCTGCAACCGCGCGTAGGAGGACAAAAGCCCGTTCGATCGACTGAACGCTCATCGGTTTTGTGATGTGAGACGAATTCACAATGTAAGACGGTTGAAGGCATGATACGTGAGGAAGCGGGCGGTGTCAACCCCGAATCGCTCGTCCCAGCCATTCGCAATTTACGGCCAATAGACCGCGGAACAAACCGGATACGGCGGATTTGTCGTGCGCCTGTCGAACGATCGGACGGATTCCCTGCGAAAAATCCGCCGAGATCCGTCGTAATCTGCCAAATCCGCGGTCCATGCCGTCTCGAAGGGGGAAACAGAAGGCCGGAGCCGCAACGTGGAAATACCGTTGCATTGGCTCCAGCCGTATTGCGCCATTTGAGATTTCGTGGCTGCCCGATGTCGCAGGGGCGTTTCACCCCTTCCCGGAAGCCATC
>CAYZLP010000332.1:0-5819 GCA_964478635.1 uncultured Caldilineaceae bacterium | reverse complement strand
GGTCACCGACTGGACAATGGTATAGTCCCGCGCGCCGATGGCGTCGAAGACCCACTTGCCGATGCCGGGCCAGGAGAAAATTGTCTCGGTCAAAATGGCGCCGGCCAGCAGCCCGCCGAACTGGAGGCCGATAATGGTGACGACCGGCATCATGGCGTTGCGCATGGCGTGGCGGCGGACCTGCACGCCCCGGGCCAGCCCTTTGGCCTGGGCCGTGCGCATGTAGTCCTGACCCAACACGTCCAACATGGATGAGCGCGTCATGCGCGCAATGATCGAAAGCGAGATCGTCGCCAGGGCTACAGCCGGCAGGATAATGTGGCGCAAGACATCACGGAGCGCCACCCAGTTTCGCGTGATAATACTGTCTAGAATGTAAAAATTGGTGACTGTGTCCAATTCGACACCGGGGCTGATGCGACCGCCGGTGGGCAGCCAGCCCAACACCAGGCCAAAGAGCCACATCAAGAGAATGCCCAGCCAGAAGACGGGCATGGATACGCCGGCCAAAGCGGCGAACATGGTCGCGGTATCGATGATGGAATTGCGCCGCAAGGACGCCAGCACGCCGGCCGGAATGCCGATCAGAACTGCGATAGAAATCGCAACGATTGCTAGCTCAACCGTAGCGGGAAAGCGGCGTTGAAGCTCTTTGCCGATGGGAATGTTGCCCTGAATTGAACGGCCCAGGTCACCCCAAAGAATGCCGTTTTCGTGGCAGACCATGAAACTTGCCAGCCGCTGGCAGGTCATCTCTTCGTTCTGTAGCCCGATCCACTTGCCCTCCGGACTGCGGCAGGCGACATTGGCTGCGCCGTCAACCTCCACACAGCTTTCTCCCCGCCGCGTCGTGTAGGAATTCTCGTCACTGACGGTGACAAAAGCCGTCTCCCCAAAGAGGAAGCGGACGTACTGCACGGGCAGCGGATCATCCAGGCCGAGCTGCTGGCGCATGCGCGCCACGTTCTCTTCGGTCGCGCGCTCGCCGAGCATGGCCACGGCCGGATCGCCCGGAATCAGATGAATGAATAAAAAGACCAGGATGGAAACCCCGAACAGGACCGGGATCGTTGCCAGGATACGGCGGATAATGTACTGGAACACGCGCTGCTCACAGGGATGAATGGATGTTGGCGCCGCGGGGCCTCACCCTGCTTCGCCTCCTGGACGGAGGCTACGCGTCCCTCTCCACCAGGGTGGAGAGGGACAGCTTGGGTGCCTTTGGCGCCCAAGCAGGGTGAGGCCCACGCGTGCTTGTTACTCGACCGTCACGTACTTGTACAGATCCGAACCAACCGCATTCGGAATGTAGCCGGAGACCTCATTGCGGAAGATCAGCGGCGTGCTGTTGTGGGCAATCCAGATACGGCCCACATCTTCATACAGCATTTGCTCGGCCTGTTCGTAAAGGGCCGTGCGTGCGGCTTGATCGGGCGTAGAGCGGGCTTCGACGAGAATCGCGGCCAATTCCGGATTCACGTAGTAGCCTTCCGCCGGCTTGGCAACGTCGGCATCGGCGAAGAAGTAGCCCAGGAAGTTATCCGGGTCACCGTTGTCGCCACCCCACCCAAGCTGGTAGAGACCGACCAGCGTACCATTGCGCCGGCCATCCAGATAGGTGGCCCAGTCACCGGCCAGTTCCAGCTCGACGTTGATGCCCACCGCGGCCAGCTGTGCCGCCATGGCTTCGCCGATGGCCTCGGGATCGGGATAGTAGAAGCGCACCACGGGCATGTAGTAGAGCTTCAGCGGAATCGTGCTGCCATCTTCCAGCGTCACTTCACTGATCCCGTCGGGGAAGCCGGCCTCGGCCAGGAGTTCCACGGCCCGATCGGGATCATACTGGACGCCTTCCAGGTCGGGATTGTGGCCCCAGACCAGCGGCGGCAGGAACTGGGTCGCTGGCTCGCCGTATCCGCCATAGAATGCGTCTACAATACCCTGCTTGTCGATGGCGGCAGCGATGGCTTCGCGCACGCGGACGTCATTGAACTCCTGGATCTGGTAGTTGAAGGCCAGGTAGCCCGTATTCAGGGCCGGCCGGGTGAGAACATAGAGCTCCTCGGCAGCCTCGGCCGTGCCCAGATCCTCGATATTGGCCTGCTCCAGGGCGTGAATCTCGCCGGCCTGAAGGGCCAAGAAGCGAGCCGAATTGTCGGGAATCGTGCGGATGATAATGGTATCGACGTTGCCGGGAAGCTCACCCCAATAGTCCTCGTTGCGGGTCAGCGTAATGCGATCATCGGTGACCCACTCCACGAACTTGAAGGGACCCGTGCAAACGTAACCGACTTCGGGCGTGCCGTAATCGACGCCATGTTCCTCGATGGCAGCCGGGCTGGCAATGCTGAACATGGGCATGGCCATGTTGGCCAGAATCGGCGCGAGGGGCTCGCGGAGGGTGAACTTGACCGTGTAGTCATCCACCTTCTCGATGGCGGTCACGATGGAGTCGCCCTTGAAGCCGCCCCACATGTAGTCCCAATACTCGAAGACCTGTTCCTCAAAGTGGAACGGATTCTCGGTGTCCCACCAGCGCTCGAAGTTGAAGACCACGGCATCAGCGTTGAAATCGGTGCCGTCGTGGAAAGTCACGCCCTGGCGCAGGGTAAAGGTCCATTCGGTGCCGTCCTCGTTCGATTCCCAGCTTTCGGCCAGGCTCGGCACCACATTGGTCGTTTCCTCGTCATAGGCCAGCAGCGATTCACATCCCTGGTTGATGACGCGGAAGGATTCACCGTCGGTGATGACGGCCGGATCCAGGCCGACGCCGTCGGCGCCTCGACCGAAGATGAAGGTAGCGCCTTCGCCTCCGGCAGCCGCGGCTTCGCCTTCACCCTCGGCTGCGGCGGCTTCCGGTGCGCCGAACCAGGCGGCAAAGACCTCGTCATAGACGCCGTTTTCCTGAATGGCAGCCAGGGCCGCATTCAAAGCGTCGCGCAGCTCGGGCATGTCCTTGTTCACGGCGATGCCGTAGAGCTCATCGGTGAAGGGCTCGCCCACGACCTTCAGGTTCAGGTCGGGGTTGGCCTTGATGTAGTCGGCCAGGGTCGGCGCATCGGCCACCACAGCATCCACATCGCCATTGGCCAGGGCCTGGATGGCAAGAGGCGTCTCATCGAAGCGTTCCACCGAAACCGGCAGATTGTCGGATACGTAGATGTCGCCCGTGGTGCCCAACTGCACGCCCACACTGACGCCTTCGACCAGACCGTCGACGCCGGCGATGGTGTCGTTGGTCGCCTGGACGGCCACGGCCTGACCGGCGTTGAAGTAGGGATCGGTGAAGTCAACTACTTCCGCGCGCTCGGGCGTGATGGTGACCGCGCTGATGACCGCATCGAACTCGCCGTTGGCCAGGGCGACGAAGATGCCGTCCCAGCGGGTGTTGACGAATTCAACATTCAGTCCGGCTTCCTCGGCCAAGGCATTCATCAAGTCGATGTCAAAGCCGACGATGTTGCCGTCGGCGTCAACAAACTCGAAGGGCTGGTACTCGGCGTTGGTGCCGACGGTCACAACGTCATCGCCGGCCGGCGCTTCTTCGGCCGCGCTCTCCTCGGCGGGCGCTTCCGTTGCTTCTTCCGCAGCCGATTCTTCGGCCGCCGTTTCTTCAGCGGCTGCTTCTTCAGCCGGTGCAGCCTCTTCCTGGGCAGCCGAGTCGGCGGGCGCAGCTTCCTGCTGTCCCCCCCGTCCGCCACACGCAGCCAGCACCAACACCGCTACCAGAAGCAGTGCCAGTACCGACCAATTGCGCTTACGTTTTTGATGCATTACAAAACCTCCTCGAACATGAAAATGTGAAATAGAGAACCGTAGGGGAATACGATTTATTGACTCAGCTATCGGCCGCAGGATCCACCACGGGGATAGCTGTGTCGCCTTTGGGTTTTTCGGGCACGACCTCGGTCGCAGCATCGGGCGCGCCCTGGATATTGAGTTCGGCTCGCATTAGGACGCCATCATCCATGTAGAAGGTATTGACGTGAAGCGCGCCATATACCTGACTGCCGGCCAGCAGTTCCACCCGATCCGCCCGGATGATGCCGCGCACATGGCCGCGAATACTCACCGTCTTGGCGATGACGTTGCATTCGGCCCGGGCTGTTTCCGTAAATATCACGTTGGCCGGCGTTTCAATCTGACCGCTTTCGACGCTACCGTCGATGCGCACGCTAGCGTCGCAACGCAAGTTGCCGCTAAAGGTTGCCCGGGGACCAATGATGACTTCGATAACGTCCGGTTCGGGCCGTTGTGTTCGGCGAAACAAAAGAAACCTCCCTGGTCGAAACGCAGTGATGCACCGCATTGGCAGACAGCACGGATCGGTCGGACCTCTACCCTGCCGATCGGCTGAACGCTACCGATTATGCGAGGATCAGCTTTTCCGAAATGCTGGTACCCTTGTAGATGCGATGAATGATATCGGCCAAAAGCGGGGCAATGGAAAGCACCTCAACTTTGGGATGACGTTTTTCCGGGGGAACCGGCACCGTGTTGGTAACGACCAACTTGGCAATCCGGTCGTCCGCATCCAGCCGCTCCAGGGCGGAAGGTAACAAAACCGGATGGGTGACGGCAAAATAGCAGGGTCCGCTGGCACCTGCCTCATAGAGGGCCTCGACCTGCTTGAGCACGCTGCCGCCCGCCATAATGTCGTCAATGACGATGGGGCTGCGCCCTTCAATGTCGCCGACGACATGGGTAGTCTCCGCACTGGCAAAGCTCGTGCGCCGCTTGTGCATGACCACCAGCGGCAGATTCAGTTGCTCCGCATAGCGGCCGGCCATGCCCGCTCGCCCGACGTCGGGGCTGACGATGGCCGCATTGGCAAAGCCGGGTTTGCGGAAGTAGTCGGCCAGCAGCGGCAGGGCGCTGAGCGGATCTACCGGGATATTGAAAAAACCCTGGATAGCCCGACTGTGGATGTCGACGAAAATCACCCGATCAGCGCCGGACTCTTCCAGCATGTTGGCCACAACCCGGGCACTGATGGCTTCCCGCCCTCGGGCCATGCGCTCTTGTCGCGAATAGGGGAAATAGGGAATGACAACGCTTACGCTGTGGGCACTGGCCCGCCGAAACGCATCCAAGTAGAGGATCAATTCCATAAGATGGTCATTGACGGGAACGGAGCAAGGCTGAACGATGAAGATGTCCTGATCCCGAACCACCTCATCGATCATAACGTGAATCTCACTGTCCGGCAGATGGGTGGTGGTCGAACGACCGAGCGTAACGCCAAGAATGTCGGCAATGCTTTGGGCAAGCTGGGGGTGCGCTGAACCAGAAAAGATCCGCAAGGGGTGGTATGACTCGACCATGATGGTGTTGTCCTCGGCAGGTGCGTCTGGTGATAACATAGTGAGCGCTTCTGGTGCGGCGGCGCGGCAACTACGATCTGCGGCGATCAAAGTTGCAGGTGAATTTTCTCTGACCATCTTCTGCGCTATATGATAGCATAGGTTCGCCGTTGCACGAGAGTCGAGACTAGACCAAATGAGGAAATCATGCAGAAGCTGCTCGTAGCTACCCATAATCAAGGCAAAATCAAGGAATATCGCGGTCTCCTGGCCGACCTGCCGTTGGAAGTCACCTCCCTTGAGGATGAGGGCATCGTCGTCGACGTGGAAGAAACAGGCAGCACATTTGCCGAAAACGCCATTCTCAAGGCCCGGACCTATGCAGAGATGACCGGTCTCTGGACATGGGCGGACGACAGTGGTTTGGAAGTCGATGCCCTGGACGGCCGCCCGGGCGTCTATTCCGCCCGCTACGCCGGGCCGGATGCCACCGACCGGGACCGCTACCTCAAGCTG
>CAYZLP010000331.1:2231-5841 GCA_964478635.1 uncultured Caldilineaceae bacterium | reverse complement strand
GAAGACACACGGAAAACGTGTGGTTTCTCGTCTCCCCTGACGCATTGCGGCGGGGCTACGCCATCTCACCGGGGTCGGTGCTCTCCAAGCCCGGCTACCGTCTTCAGTATACTGCGAGAGGAAGTCCAATGCAACCACTTCCCTACTCCGAAACATACGACAATGACACCTATTACGTCGTACCCCTTGCCTGGCTGGCGACGGACCTGCGCGCGCGGCGCATCGATGTCTGTGAACTGCTGCTTTACCACACGTATGACGGCGATCTAATCTACGCCGAGGACCAGCCGGAGGGTTGGCCCCACCAGGATGATCCACGGGCGCGCCTGCCCAACCTTATCAGGCGTACGGCCTATTCCGAAGAGAAGACCAAAATCATCGAAGAGGGTCTTCTGCAGAAGTTCGACCGGAAGATGCTTGGCTATGGGAAGACGCCTAAGGCAAAAAAGGAGCTGAGCGCCGGCCTGAAATACGTTTGGGTTGATTGGCCGCCGCCCCAACCCTGGCTCTATCGACCCCGCGTCTACCTGGAGCTGCGCTGGCCCGCCTGGCTCGGCCGTGCGGACCTCAGTTCGCGCATTGCCCTGATCGCCCTGTTGTCCTTGGCGCCACCGCTCGCTGCAGCCTCCGCCTCGAATCGGGCCGGACCCATCTCCTTAGAACAACTTCGCATCTTCGTCGCAGAAACTTTTGGGAAGCTGGAAGAAGGTCCAAATCCCCCAGTCAACTTGCGCAAGGGCCTAGCCGAGCTGCGCTGCCTCGGCATCGTCGAAGAGGGCGAAGCGTTCGAAACCTGGCGCTTTGATCCGACCACGCTGACCCAGCCGCCCACGTGGCCGTCGAAGCCGCTGGGCGAAGCACTGCGCCTGGACCCGGCGCATCAGCAACCGCTCCTGGATCTCATGCGTGAGCTGCTCAACGTCTGCTGCGAGCCGGTCAGCAGTCTGGGCGGGCTGAAGAAGGCAATCCAGCAGGAATACCGCAATCTGATTTTCAGCGAAGTCGAAGTTGAATTGTTGCGCGATCATCTGCGCAGCCAACGGCGCTCGGGTCGCCTGGTGAAGCGCAGGGAAGTGATGGAGGACTTCAAGCGCAAGACGGCGCGTCAGGGGACGCCCATCGACGGGCCATCCTTTACCTTCGCTGTCCGGTCGGCCGTTATCATTGATTCCGACCAAGACGGCGCACCGCTGACGATGCCGGTCGACAGCGCCTACCAGCTCAACGCCACTCAAATCAGGGTCAACTGCGAGTTCTCGGAAGAGACCCCTCTGGAAGAGATCGGTGCTACCCTGGCTGCGCTGGAGATTTCGCTCTGGCAGCCGACAGATGAACGTACTGGCCTTACCGTCCATATTCCCATGCCAGACCTTAGCCAGGAGCGCATGCGTTACGGCTTCATCCTGCGCGCCAATCACCTGCACAAACTCTTCGACTACAGCCGCCCATTTCGCGTACTGGTTCACTGTACCTACCCTAATCCGCGCTTGAGACTCTCGTGTACACTGCGGGTGTTGCGCGATGTGCCGGCCGCAAAGCCGCTCCCGGACTCCGCACATTCGACCTGACGCGACGAGGAACCGGGTTTCTGCCAGAAACCCGGTTCCTGAGTTGTTGGCTAGCGCGTTCCGCCTTCGGTGGCCAACTGCCTGAGGGCGGCCGCAAGATCCTCTCCGCGCAGGACCAGCGTATCGAGTTCCAGGAGGGATTCTTGTCCGCCGCCCACACCTTCTTCCAGAAGGCGCCGCCGCTCGACGATGCGCCGGTTGCGTTCGAGCTGACTGCGCAGTTGGCTGCTGAGCTGATGAACGTTTTGACTGGCCTCGCCGTCGGGCTCCCGAGCGCTTTCCAGGGCCACGGTCGCCTCCAACACGGCGCTGTGAGCCTCGAGTAGCTTGATGTTCTGTTCCGCTTCCTGCCGCAGGGAGCGGGCGTCCAGCGCCGCCCTGCGATGGGCGTTTTGAGCCTGCCGGTAGAGCTCGACCTGCTCCTGGAGCGCCGTGAACTCGGCCATCTGGCGCGCGGCATAGGTTTCGATCTCCGGGCCGGCGTACCGGACACCGTCGACGAAGATGGCGCCCGGACTGAGCTGCATGAGGGCCGCCAGTTCGATCATTCCTTCCCGGGTCGCCTCGACGCTGGCCAGCAGGTCGTCCAGTTGTCCGTCCATGGACCGGGAGCGGGTCATGGATTCGGCTTCCACCCACTGAAGCCGCTCAATCTCCCGTTCTAGCCCCCGGATCATGCGTTGGGTGCGCCAGGTCAGGAGCGTCTGCTCGTCCCAGTAGGCGCCCGCAACGTCTTCCAGGGTCGCGCTGCCCCGTTCGGCCAGGGCCCAGATGCGCTCTTCGACAGCAGCGGCCAGCCGATCGCCTGGGCCAATACCCAAGAACGCATGGGCCGCCCAGACGGCGCCGATGACGAGTAGCAACATGACGAGTACGTTGCGAATGATGCGACCGAAAAACCTGAGTACGCTGTGTAGCATGGCAAGACTCCTTGGTCATTGTCCGTATACAAGCCGGTGATTCGAACCTCCGGGAGGCGGTTCACCATCTCCTCCCGGAGGCTACTTCCGGTTAATCCTGCCCGGCCAGGGCGAAGAGCCGGTCGGCCAGGTCATCCGTTTCCAGTTCGGGCAGCGGACCGGTCAGGTCGACCGTTGTCTGCCGCTGGACGGCGCTCCGTTCTTCGGCCAGGCGAATCTCCCGCTCGACTTCATCCATGAGCGACTGAATCAACGCTTCGGTGTCGCTCAGCACGGAATCGACGGTCACGCCTTGGCCGGCAAAGGCCGCGGGCTCGGCCTGCAGCGCGGTCAGCAAGGCCAGCTTCGCATCCAGCAGTTCCAGTGAAGCGTGCAGATTGGCCACATTCTGCTGGGCCATCCGCAGAGCCGACTCGGCCCGGTTCGCGGTTTCGGTCTGAATGCGCCGGCTCTCCTCGAAAACCCGAATGCGTTCCTGGATGGCCTCGTGTTCCGTGATCTTGGTCTCGGCATAGGCGGTCAGATCCGCCGGCTGCCACGTAGTACCATCCAGGGTAATCGCCTCGCCGGCAGCCACCAGCTCGGCCAGCCGACCCAGCCGCTCTTTGGACTGCGCCTCCACCAAGGTCAAGGCCGCCAGCTTCTCGTCCAATAGCTCCGCATCGACCCGGCTGGTGATGGCCAGTTCCTGAAGGCGCCGGATGTCGCCTTCGGCATCCTCCAGCGCGTCTTGCGCCTGTTGACGCAGGACCGCTTCTTCGCCCAGGAGGGCGTCGATCCGGTTTTCCACATCGCCGGCCAGCACGCCGGCCCACGCTTCAAACTTCGCCAATCCCTCGGGCGGCGTCACGACCAGCAGTACGGCTACTAGCCCGACCGCCGCCACAATTCCCGCTACGA
Organism: uncultured Caldilineaceae bacterium; assembly: GCA_964478635.1. Classification (GTDB taxonomy): domain Bacteria; phylum Chloroflexota; class Anaerolineae; order Caldilineales; family Caldilineaceae; genus JAGRCP01. Next base: position 2,453 of record CAYZLP010000331.1, on the reverse strand, counting down.
TCTTACCGATTGTGCCCATAGGCCTGACTACATCCTTTCTGAAATACAGCGTCAATACAGCGTCAAAATTGTCTATGGCTCAACAGCGCCGCGTCTGAGCGGGCTGCATCCCCCTGTTCCAGGGCGGCGCAACTCAGGCGCCGCTGCCGGTGCAAAGCTGCCAGGCGGAGGGCGGCTTGCGCTTGATGTGACGCAATCCGCCCTTGCGATTGCGCCATACCG
>CAYZLP010000331.1:0-2131 GCA_964478635.1 uncultured Caldilineaceae bacterium | reverse complement strand
GAGGGCGGCTTGCGCTTGATGTGACGCAATCCGCCCTTGCGATTGCGCCATACCGTGATAATCAGCGGTTCGTCGCGTGAGACCACCACTGCGGTCCCGCGTAGCCGCTCGCGCCGGGCGGAATCCTTGGACGGGAGGTCCTTGTCCCGCAGGTAGTAAATCCGGGCGTCGGCCGCATGCCACTTCATGCCGTGGCGCACGACGTAGAAGACGTCGTCGTATGACAAGCCCCGTTGGCGCATGCGCTTCTCAGCGTGCGCACTGGTGGTGAGGATTTGCTCTTCGTCGACGGGCGACTGCTGTTCTTCCCCGGCCGCCCGTACCGGCTGCGACTGAAGCATTTGCGCTGTGACTTGATGGACCATGGCGTTTCACTCCTTCCAGTTTTCCCAGATCGTTTTTGCCCATTGTCCGCCCGTTTTGGGCAGGTAATAGCTCCTTGTCCGGTGACCGCGTTATTGGCCCGGAGTCCAATTCTTGGGTCAAGCGACAAAAAGCGTTGGCCATGACATTGCAGCCTACCGTCGGCTTTCTTCGGTCTGGTCTGCGGGGCCGGCGGTCTTCTTCCTCTGCAACCGCTGCACCCACAGTATCGATCCGGTTGCGGTCGAAACGAGCTGGATGTCTGGTTGCGCCCAAATCACGGAAAAGGCGAATTTGTGCATGAACGGACATGTGCCCGGTTTTCGGCCGAAGGTGGGGTTTACTGGAGGCGCCGACAGGCAGAAGTGAGAAATCAGGCAGAAGTGAGAAATCAGCGAGAAGAGGAGCAGTCCGATGAAGGGAACCATGCGTAGACGAGCGGTTCGCCTAACCCTGCTGGCGGTCGTTGTGTTGGGCCTCCGCTACGCGTACCAGAACGGTACGTTGGATTCCGCCTGGAAGGAAGTGAAAGGCGCCGCAATGCGTCAGGCCATCGTACAGCAAGAGGCGGCCCGGCGCGCGTCGGGGTCTGAATCATGGCGCGATACCGGCGCTACGTTGGTCTTCGAGTGGTTGTGGTCTCACAGCGATGCGCAAGAACGCGCGGCCATTCGCTACTACATGAATCTGCGGGGCGAAAGTGGATCAAGCGGTGAGCTTCACCGCGGGGACGGCCCCGTTCCGCCCCCTCGTGCGTTGCCTTCCATTCCGGGCGGCGACGGGGCTGCGCAGCAGGCCGATCAAAAGGGAGAGTGAGATGAGCAAGAAATCACCGTTGTCGCACCATGGCCACATGGCCACTGCACCCTGGAACCGCTGGCTGCAAATGGCTGTGCGCATCGTCACCGCTGGCCTCTTCTTCGCCAGTCGAGGCACGCTCGTGATGGCGTTGCTGCGCAAAGCCATCGGCTGTCTGTTCGTGACGCTTGGGGGAGTGGTCCTTGTAACAGGCCTCGTAATCTGGTGGTTCATGACCCTGTTGTAGGTTGGACATCCCTGCCCGACACACTCAACTCGAAAGGATGGGCGCATCACAATGCAGCGAAATGATCCTATGGGTTTTTTCCAGAGCCTGCGCGGCCTGGCGGGCGCCCTGTGGGACGGCGATGAAGTGACGCCGGGCCGCAGGGGACTGGAGCCGGACAGCTTTGCCGAAACGGACGATCCGCCGGCGTCCCTTACCTTTGCGCTCTACAGCCACGACGAACGGCTCGGCCGGCTGCTTGTCAGTGCGCTGCGCGGGCAGCCGCTTCTCCCGCCAACGGACGCACGCATTCGGCGGGAAGGACTCTTCACGTTGGTCGAGCTCGGATCGAGCGTGGGCGAATCGACGGCGGCTGAGGATGGCCGGCACGGCTCTTCCCCCGCGGACCAATCCGCTACGCAAGCCTGGGCAGCGCCGGCGGAAGCGCGCATTGACTGGTGGTCGTCGGCAGGCTATGACGCCGATTTCGACCCAATGGCGGAGGAAGCGGCGGCCGGTCTGTACCTTTGCTGGGAAGAGGAGGGCTGGCAGCCGCAAGACGCCCACGCCTTTGCCCGGCTGCGCACCGTGCGTCGCCCCATGACCATCGTTCTCTGCCGGGCAGGGGGTGATGGGGTCGCCTCCGATTCGTCCGATGATCGCGTCTACCGGCAGACAGGCGTCCGGCCTTTGCACATCTCATTGGCGGAAGAAGCCGCCGATGACGCGGCGTAGCTTGCCCAG
>CAYZLP010000330.1:2237-5850 GCA_964478635.1 uncultured Caldilineaceae bacterium | reverse complement strand
ATCTCCTTTCCCATCGCAAAGAGGCGAAATATGGCGAAACCAACCTTTCTTTGGCATGATCCCTTTCTACTGGATGACCAGCTTTCGGACGAAGAGCGCATGGTCCGGGATGCGGCCCGCGACTATTGTCAGGACAAACTCATGCCCCGCATCCTGGAGGCGAACCGCGATGAGACCTTCGATCGCGCCATCCTCTATGAGATGGGCGAGATGGGCATGTTGGGCGTCAACATTCCCGAAGAATATGGCGCCGCCGGGCTCAATCACGTCTGCTACGGCTTGATCGCCCGGGAGGTGGAGCGGGTCGACAGCGGCTACCGCAGCGCGATGAGCGTCCAAAGCTCGCTCGTTATGTATCCGATCTTTACCTACGGCACCGAAGCCCAACGAGAGCGCTTTCTGCCCAAATTGGTCACCGGCGAGTTGGTCGGCTGCTTCGGCCTCACCGAGCCCAATCACGGCAGCGATCCGGGCAGCATGGAATCCCGGGCTCGCAAGGTCGACGGCGGCTGGATCCTCCACGGCAACAAGATGTGGATCACCAACTCACCCATCGCCGACGTCTTCATCGTCTGGGCCAAGGCCTACGGCGAAGGCGAAAATGCCGCCGGCGCGCAGGACGGCGACATCCGGGGCTTCATTCTGGAGAAGGGCATGGAGGGGCTCAGCGCGCCCAAAACCGAGGGTAAGTTCAGCCTGCGGGCCAGCGTAACCGGCGAGATCGTCATGAACGAGGTCTTCGTACCCGACGAAAATCTGCTGCCCAACGTCAAGGGACTCAAGGGGCCCTTCGGCTGCCTCAACAAGGCCCGCTATGGCATCTCCTGGGGCGCGCTGGGCGCAGCCGAATTCTGCTGGCATGCCGCCCGCCAGTATACCCTCGATCGCAACCAGTTTGGCCGCCCCCTCGCCGCCAACCAGCTCATTCAGCTCAAGCTGGCCAACATGATGACCGAGATCACCCTGGGCCTTCAGGGCGCGCTGCGCGTGGGACGGCTGATTGATGAAGGGAAGTCCACGCCCGAGATGATTTCCCTGGTCAAGCGCAATTCCTGCGGCAAGGCCCTGGACATTGCACGCATGGCCCGGGACATGCACGGCGGCAACGGCATTTCCGACGAATTTCACGTCATCCGCCACATGATGAACCTGGAGGCGGTCAACACCTATGAGGGCACCCACGACATTCACGCCCTGATTCTGGGTCGTGCGCAGACGGGCATTCAGGCCTTTATGGCCGATTGACCCTTGACAGGGGGCCGCTGCCAAACGTATACTGGTGTCACAATCAATCGAATCGTTCGTATAGGCGTCTGTCGCCCCGGATGGCGCAGACAGTAAAGGCGAAGCCGGTGAGAGTCCGGCGCTGTCCCGCAACTGTAACCTGCTCGTGAATTCCCAGCAAGAGCAGGAAGCCAGGTCGCCCACCTGTATGGAAGGATGCCACAACCTCGCGGTCAAGGGTGTGGTATTGCGCTTTCCTGGGCATACCACACCTTTTCGCACCTGCGCGGAAAGGTGTTTTTTGTTTCCAACCGAGCCGCCGTTTTGGAGGAGCGTATGCGCTGGAGAAGGGAAAGCTTTCAGTTGAATCTGCGCCTAATGATGCTTGCCGGCATCCTCGTTGCCGCCGGCATCCTCATTGCTACAGGCACGCTTGCTTTGAGCCTGCCGGTCCAGGCTCAGGATGGCGGTGAGGGCGTCGTCATCGTCCAATTGGACGATCAGCAGTCCCGGGTGCGAACCATTGAGTTTACGCCGCCCATCTCGGGGGTCGCGGCCCTAGAGCTGACTGGCCTGGAGGTCATCACGGCCGAGACGAGCTTCGGAACTGCCGTCTGCAGCATTGAGGGCGTGGGCTGCCCGGCCGAGGATTGCTTCTGCGACGACCAACAGTTCTGGGCCTACAGCGCATGGGACGGCAGCGCATGGCAGCCCTACGAAGTCGGTGCGGGCGCTTCGGTCGTCGAAGACGGCGCGATCGAGGGCTGGCGCTGGGGTCCATTCGAAAGCTCCCAGACGCCGGCCGATGTGACCCTGGCCGCCCAGGCCGGACTCGACTGGCTGGCTGCGGAGCACGGCTCCAATCCCGGGCTCGACAATGCGGGCGGGGCGGTCGACACGATGCTCGTCCTGGGTGCCAATGGTCTGACCGCCGCCGACTGGCCGGCCGGAGGGGAAGAAGCAGTCGAGCGCTTCATCCGTGCCGAGGGCGCTGCCTATGCGGCCGGCGGCGCGGCCGAAAGCGGCAAGCTGGCCGTGGCCGTCGCCGCGGCCGGAAGCTGCTGGCCCGCGGGCGCGCCGCAACCTGGCGACTATTACGATGACGCCCTGGGCGGTTACAGCACCGAAACCGGCTTTCACCTCTGGGGGCTCCTCGGTGCGCTGGCGCTGGGTGATGACGTACCGGCTGCAGCCACCCAACTCGTGATCGACCGCCAGCAGCCCGACGGCGGCTGGGAGTGGTCCGCAGGTTGGGGAACGGACACAAACACCACCGCGCTGGCCCTTCAGACGTTGCTCGCAGCCGGCTTGCCAATCGACGCCCCGGAGATTCGGGCCGCCGTGGCTTTCTTTCGTACGGCCCAGGGCGAGGACGGCGGCTTTGTCTACGATCCCGCCCAGGCCGACAACGGCAGCGATGCCAATTCCACCGCGTACGCGGTGCAGGCGCTGTGGGCCGCGGCCGAAGATGTGATGGGTTCCGATTGGCGCCTGAACGGCGCCACGCCCATTGACTATCTGCTGGCCGCGCAGTTGGAGGACGGCAGTTTCGAGTGGCAGCCGGGCACGGGCGCCAATGCGCTGGCTACCCAGCAGGCCGCCAGCGCGCTCCTGGGCGGAACCTTCCCCCTGGGGACGTTGGCGCAGGGTGACCTGTCCGAATGCGGGCACGCGGCCTGGCCGGCCTGGTTCGAAGCGCTCATGCGCATGCCCTTGACACCGGGAGCCGGGGAGTAATCCCCGCGGGTGAGACTGCCTGTACTTAGCGTGCCGAAGTGTCGAAACCAGCGAGATTGGGCTTCGACAAGCTCAGCCTGCGGTGAGGTGGCGAAGGTCGGGCCGCGGTGAAAAAAGATTCGACGATGCGTCGAAGCTTCATCGAAAATTGAACTCATCTGTTGACCATGAGGAACGTCTCGCTTTTGCGACATACATTGCTTCACTATCTGACCCTGGGGTTGTTCGGGCTGCTGCTTCTGCCGGCTCCATCGGCCCACGCGCAGGGTGGCCAGCAGGTTGGGTTGGTGATCCGTCATGGCAATGGTGACGTCATCACCCAGTGCGTCGAGATCGACGATGAAGAAGTCAGCGGTTACGACGTGCTGGCCGCTTCCAATCTCGATCTGAGCGTCGACTTTCAATCCATGGGCACGGCCATCTGCCGCATCGACCAGGAGGGCTGCGACTTTCCGGGCGAGAACTGCTTCTGTCGGTGCATGAGTTCACCCTGCATCTACTGGTCCTACTGGCAGGTGGAGGATGGCGCCTGGCGCTACTCCGACGGCGGCGCGGCCAATACCCGGGTGCGGGCCGGCTCCGTGGAAGGATGGTCCTGGGGGGAAGGCGTCGTCGGAGTCGAAGCCGACAATCAGCCGCCCCTCCTCACCTT
>CAYZLP010000330.1:0-2137 GCA_964478635.1 uncultured Caldilineaceae bacterium | reverse complement strand
CCTGTCTATGCCGGACTGGCGCTCGTGTTCGGCGGGCCTTTGCTCGTGGGCGCCCTGGCCTTTTTCGTGATGCAAGTTAGAAGGCGAGAGAACTCGTAATGCAGCGCTTGTTAAGCCCGGCCATCTATATTCTGACGTCGCTGGTCGGCATTGTCGCCTTCCTCTATCCCTTCTGGCTGCCGGCCCTGCCGCCGACGGCCAACGCGGGTCTGGCCCATGCGGCCGATGCCCCCCTGGTCCTGACGCTCCTGGTCGGCTGCTCCTTCGCCGTGCTGCTGCTCGAGATCCAAGAGGAGGCCATCAACGCCAAAGTCATCGCGCTTCTGGGCGTCCTGGTGGCCATCAACAGCGTCCTGCGCTTTGCCGAAGTGGCCGTGCCCGGCCCCGGCGGCTTCAGCCCGGTCTTCCTGCTCATTGTCCTGACCGGCTACGTCTTTGGCGGGCGCTTCGGCTTCTTGATGGGCGCCCTGACCATGCTGGTTTCGGGCATCATCACCGGCAGCGCCGGGCCCTGGCTGCCCTATCAGATGTTTACGGCCGGTTGGATGGGGATGAGCGCCGTGCTCTGCCGCCCCGTTGTGCGCCGGCTCGGCGGTGAAGGAAAATGGACGGAGGCGGCAGTGCTGGCCATCTTTATCGGGTTGTGGGGACTTCTTTACGGCGCAATCATGAATATCTGGTTCTGGCCCTACGTGACGGGTCCGGCCGTGGGCGCGGGCAGCGAGGCGCTCTACTGGTCCCCCGGCGCGGGCGTGGCCGACGCGCTGCGCCGCTACGGCGCGTTCTATCTGGCCACGTCTCTGGTCTGGGACGTAGCCCGGCTGGTCGGCAACGTGGCGCTGATGCTGGCCCTGGGCGTGCCGGTCTTGCGGGTACTGCGGCGCTTTCGGCTGCGGTTCGCCTTTTCCTACGCGCCGGAGGAATTGCCCGCCGGCGCAGGGCGGACCCGGCCGGTCGTGGGCGTCACCCAACATGAACCGCTGGCATGAATGACGAGATGCGCCGCAGCGCGTTGGTTTCTGCACCGATTCATGCCCTGGCCTGGCTTGCGTGGCTGGCTGCGACAATGGTCCTGCTGACGTTGACGCGCAACCCGATCTATCTGGCCCTGATTCTGCTCTGGATTGGCATCACGCACGGGGTAATTCGCTATCGACTGGCCGATCAGGCAGGGTCGCTGATCATTTCGCCCTTGCGCTTCGGCCTCTTCGTGATCATCGTCTCGGCGCTCTTCAATGCCCTGACCGTCCACGCCGGGCGTACGGTGCTCTTTACGCTGCCGCCGGCCATTCCGCTGCTTGGCGGGCCGGTGACGCTGGAAGCCCTGGTCTACGGGGCGCTCAACGGCGCGGCCCTGGCGGGGCTCTTTGCCGCCTTCGCCGTGATCAACCGGGTGGTGCCGGTGCGGTCGCTCATCCGGATCGTGCCCCGGGCCTACTATTCGGTGGCCGTGGTGGCTTCCATCGCCATTACCTACGTGCCCACCACCCGCCGTCAGTTTCAACAAGTGCGGGAAGCCCAGGCCATCCGGGGCCACCGCATGAAGGGCGTGCGCAGCTGGCTGCCGCTGGCCCTGCCCTTGCTCACCGGCGGCCTGGAGCGGGCCCTGCAGTTGGCCGAAGCGATGATGGCCCGGGGCTTTGCCGGGACGACTGCGGCGGCCGACGAGGTGGGCATGCGGCTGGCCATGCTCATCGGGTTGGTCGCTGTGGTAAGCGGCTGGCTGCTCCGCCTGGTTTGGCACCAACCGGTGGCCGGCGCGCTGCTCATGACCGGCGGCGTGCTGCTGCTGGTCGGCATGCTCTGGCAGATCGGCCGGCGCCATCCCCATACCGTCTACCGTCCCGAACCGTGGACGTGGGCGGGCGGGATGGTCGTGGCCGGCGCGCTGTTGGCCGTGGGGCTCTTCGTGCTGCCGCTGCCGGGCCTGGAGAGGGCGTCGATCTTTTACTATCCGTATCCGGCGCTCCATGTGCCTGAGTTCAACATCTGGCTGGGTTTAGGGACTTGGGGACTGCTGGCGCCGGCTGGAGTGATTTTGTTGATGGGAAGATAGTCTCTAGTTGCCGAGCTGGGGCTCGGCGATCCTGGGATCCTGGGAACGCCGAGCCCCAGCTCGGCAAACATCAGGAATACA
>CAYZLP010000329.1:0-5854 GCA_964478635.1 uncultured Caldilineaceae bacterium | reverse complement strand
TCCTGTCGACGATTATCGCAGCGCCGGCAGGTTATGCCCTCTCGCGTTACATTTTTCCCGGCCGGGACTTTTTCCGACTGTCGATCTTGGCAGTGCGCGCCTTTCCTATCGTCGTGTTGGCGATTCCGCTGGTGGTGGTTTTTATCCGCTTGGGCATCTTTGACAGCGTCTTCAGCCTGGCTTTGATGCACACGGCCCTCACGTTGCCCACGACAATTCTGGTCATCGGCAGCGTCTTCGCCAGCATTCCCTATGAGTTGGAGGAGGCGGCCCAGGTATTCGGGTGCACCCCGACCCAGGCTTTCCGCCATGTTGTCTTCCCTTTGGTCATGCCCGGCATTGCGGCGGCGGCTGTCTTCACCTTCGTGATGTCGTGGAATGAAGTCTTTGCAGCCAGTGTTTTGACTGTCCACAATCGGACGCTGCCTGCCCAGGTGCTGAACACACTCGATAAGTCGTCCGAACCCTACCAGTTTGCCGGCGCCTTTTTTATGATGATTCCGGCGCTGATCTTCATCTTTGTGATTCGCCGCTATCTCTTCAACATGTGGGGACAGGTCTCCAAGTAGGAAAGTGCGAACAATGGCCGAAATACTAGTCGAGCAAGTAACCAAGAAGTTCGGCGACTTCGTCGCCGTCGATAACGTTAGCCTGGAGATCGCCGATCGGGAATTTATGGTCCTGTTGGGTCCCAGTGGCTGCGGCAAGACGACGCTGCTCCGCGCCATTGCCGGGCTGGGCATGGCAGACTCGGGCCGTATCAGCATCGGCGGGAAAGACGTCACATATCTTCCGCCGCGAGAGCGGGGCATCTCCATGGTCTTCCAGAGCTACGCGATCTTTCCGCACATGAAGGTTTACGACAACGTGGCCTTTGGGCTGAAGATGGCCAAGATGGACAAGGCCGAGATCGACAAGCGTGTGCGTCAGGCGTCCGAGTTACTCCATATTGAAGGGATGCTCGACCGCTATCCCAGCAAAATGAGCGGCGGGCAGCGCCAACGTGTTGCCGTGGCCCGAGCCATCGCCATGCAGGCCCAGGTCTTGCTCATGGACGAGCCGCTCAGTAACCTGGACGCTCTCCTACGCCTGGAAATGCGCGCCGAACTCAAGAGCCTGGTTGCCGAACTGGGCGCTACGACAATCTACGTCACCCACGATCAGATCGAGGCTTTGAGCATGGGAGACAGAATTGCCGTTATGAAGGATGGTGCGGTGCAGCAAGTCGACAAGCCGAATACGGTCTACGATCTGCCCGCCAATCACTTTGTGGGTGGCTTTATCGGCAATCCACCCATGAATTTCATGACTGCGCAGGTGCAGAAGGAGGACGGCAAGGCAATTGCCAAGATTGGCGATTTCGTCATCACACCTCACCAGGTTATGGAGCCGCTTCTGCAGCCGTACGATGGTCAGCCGATTGTGCTGGGCATCCGGGCTGAGAACATGGAGACGCTAAGCCAAGCCGCGGAGGATGCCCTACCCGTTAAGGTTCTGGTGGTCGAGCCGCTGGGTTCTCAGATCCTGCTGACGGTTCGCATTGGCGATGACACGGTCAAAGTCTCGACGCATCCGACCTTCGACGTTAGCCCAGGACAGACGGTTTGGCTGCGTTTCCCCAGCGACAAGGTCCGCTGGGTCGATCGCGATTCAGGCAAGGTTCTTTACCCGTAGCGCGACAGCAACCTCATCAAGTTGACACGCCACTCATCCATCATACGATCCCGCCGGCGCTCACCCCGACCGCTGGCGGGGTTGGCTTTACAGACCCAAATTCGACAATATCAAAATGTCCAAGATAACTGCGCATGTCATCAATCATACCCACTGGGATCGCGAGTGGTTTCTCACTTCGATCTATACCAGCAGGTGGATTCCGGGCTTGATCGATAAGCTCGAAGAACTTTTTGCAACCAATCCGAATTTTCGTTTCCTCTTTGACGGCCAAACGCTCGTCATGGAGGATCTGGTGACGATTGCGCCGGACTATCGTCCTCGCGTTGAGGCCCTCATCTCGACCGGCAAGTTGACCGTCGGTCCCTACTACTGCCAGCCGGACTGGCAGTTGACCGGCGGCGAGTTGCTGATCCGCAACCTGCTTTTGGGGCAAGCCGATTTGGTCCGCTATGGCGGTCAGATGCGCACCGGCTGGATGGTGGACACCTTTGGCCACATCAGTCAGTCTCCGCAGATCCATCAACTCTTTGGCATCAACGCGGCCTTCGTCTGGCGTGGCGTGCCGGAACTGGCACCCTACTTCCGGTGGATTGGAGCGGATGGTAGCCGCCTCTTTGCCGTGGATCTTTTTGGCGGCTACCGCAATCTGTATGGCGTCACCCACGCGCCCACCGTTGCCGCAACCCGACTCAATCGAGAGTTGCGCAACCTGCTACCCTACTATCCTACGCCGGATGTTCCTCTGTTTGATGGGTACGATCTGGAGGATAGCCCGGAAGACCCCATACGCTTCTATGCTGAATTAGATGGCATCGAACCGGGCGTCGCTCTGCTGGAGTCGACACCGGCGACCTTCGTCAACGCCGTCCAAGCCAAGCTGGGCGCCATCCCGGAAATCCGCGGCGAACTCAATTCGGGCAAGTATGGCGCAACTTTTCCCGGCACTTTCTCGGCCCGAACCTATCTCAAAATCATGGCCCGCGATTGCGAACACCTCCTTTTCCGATGGTGTGAGCCTCTTGGCACGCTGGCCTACGCTGCGGGCCGCCCCTACGCAGGGGAAACCTATGAAGCATGGGCACGGCTCCTGCTGCAAAACGCAGTCCATGACTGCATCTGCGGTGTGAGCATCGATCAGGTCCACGAAAGAATGGAGTACAGCTATCGGGAGACCTTTGCTGCGATGCAGGCGGATATTGAGCATTCCCTGGCCGTGCTTCTGGCGGACTTCACGCCCGGTTTGTATGCCGTCAGCACAAATCCCTTTGAGATCGACATCTGGCAGCCCGTCGGTGACCAGATTCTCCATCTCCAGACGAATGGCGTAGGTGTTTGGCCCGTCACAAAATCGCTGCCCATAACCCGGCGCGCCGCGACGACGGAGCAGTTCGTGTGGCAGAACGATCATTATCACGCGGCAATTGGCGCCGACGGTCTGGTACGGATGAATGATATGGTGCTGGGCCGGCTGGATCTCTATGCTGATCACGGTGACACGTATTCTGACGAGCGAGGCGAAGCCATGGGCCGGCTCCAACCGATCGGTCCGATCACGTTGGAGGAAACCAGCGAGCAGCACGCCGTCCTTGCCTATCCGGCCGCCTGGCGCAGTGAAATGATCGAGGTGACGGCCGCCGTGCGCTTGTTCTTCGACGCTTCTCCCCTTGTGCGATGGGAAGTCGAGCTGGATTCTCGAGGCGTAAATTTCAGCGTAGAACTAGTCTTTGAAACGGGCCTGATGGGTCAGGTCTTCGCCGGGATGCCCTTTGACACCGTGCCGCGGCCCTTTGCCGACGACGATCTCCTCGGCCGGACGCTATCGCCCGACTTGGCCGGAATCCTCCTGGGGCAACGGGAAATCGGCTCCGTATCGACCTTTCCGTTTCAGGAATACGTGGCGATCACAGACGGTATGCTAACCTTGACGGCATTCGCCAAAGGGATTCGTTCCTATCGTGCCCGACCCGACGGCGCCCTGACGCTCATGCTGCGCCGCGCGGTAGAGTGGGTCACCGAAGGCAACCTGGCCGGCCGCATGGGCGATGCCGGGCCGTTCTTCTATGTGCCCGATGCACGTTGTGAGCGAACAGTGCACCACGAAGTCGCCGTCGCGGTGGTCGCCGAGCCGCCAACCTCCATGACCATACAACGCCTGAACGCGCTGTACCAAAACCCGCCCCTGGTTGTGGATGCTGCCGGGAATGGTGGGTTGACGAGCCATCAATTTCTCGCAGAGGACCTGCCCATGAGCGCGCTGTCGGTACAGGATGGCGTTGTCTCTGCCCGCTTTTACAACCCGACAGAAAAAGAGGGATCGTTTGCGACCACCCAGAAAGCCGTTGAGCGGATCGAGAATTTGTCTGGCGCGAGCAAAGCCGTGGACCGGGTATCGGCAAAAGGGATCGTCACAACGCTCATTGCTGTCAAAGTGCCGGACCGCGAAGCGCGTGCGGCTGCCTGTACCGTGCTGAACTCGCCGGAATGGCGCGTCGGTGAGAACATGGGCCAGCCCGACACCGCCATTCTGGCTCAACTGACAGCCAAGATTGACATTTTGGAAGCCGAAGCGGCTGCAGTCCAAGAGCAGTTGGTCGAAGCCGAAGATAGTGAAGAGAAGCTACGATTGGAGCATCGCTACTATGTACTAAGGCGTGAAGCGCTCGAATATCAACTCTCCCATTTGCTCAACCGACGCAAGCTCGAACAGGACGGCGCGCTCAACTATATCTATCTCTATGAGCCCGACCCCGAGATCGCGGCAGTCGGTCTGGCACTAAACCGTATGCGTATCAAACGGCGCATCTTTGATTACGTGAACGCGGCTTTGGCCTGAGGCAGAAGCAGGGGATGCGAAGCCGTGAGTCGACTCACTACTCCGCGTCACCGAGCTTCCCACGTACCCGCTCCACCGGAAAACGACTCTCATTGCGTGCGAGCTTGGCCAGGATGGCCTGGCTGACGTCGATGCCGGTGCTGTTGGCAAAGCTGAGGCAATAGATCACCACGTCGGCCAATTCGTCGGCTACCTCGGCCCGCGTCTCCGCATCTGCCAATAGATCGATGCTTTCCTGGGCCGAATGCCACTGGAAGTGCTCCATGATCTCGGCCGCTTCAATCGCGATGCTCATGGCCAGGTGCTTGGGCGTGTGATACTGATACCAGTCCCGGGCCGCGACGAACCGGTCGACCGCCGTGCGCAGGTCGCCGACCGTCGTAACGGCGTCGTGCCGTGCGTTTTCGGTCATGTTGGCCCCTTCTCTCTATTCCTTCTCTGCCAGAAGATCGACCTGATGGGCGAGGTAGACCAAATCACCGCGTTCGATCTGTGCATGGCGTGCGTCGACCCACGACGCGAAATGCGCGGCATCGAGTTCCGGATGCTCGCGCAGGGCGCCGTCCACCGTCTGGACGATAAAGTGCAAAAAGAATGCTTCATCGGCAGGATAGGCGTCGTGGCGCGCATAAACCAGCCAATCAGAGGCGCCGGCCGCCAGGACATCGAAGCCGCCTGCCTGCAGGTGATGGATCAGGTGGCGCCCGGTGCGGCTATCGCCCGACGGCCTGCCGTCGATGCTCCGGTTGTCCATGGTTGCGTGGTAAAGCGTTTCGATTTGGTGGTCCAATGCTGCGTCTATGGTCGGCTCAAAGACGGTGGCGCCATCGAAGTTGATGGTGGCGTAGAGCAGGCCGCCCGGCCGGAGCACTCCCCGGAGGAGTGGCAGCACGCGGGGCACGTCGACCAGATCCAGGAAGGCATGGGCGACGATCAGGTCGTAACGTTCCGCGCACTCGGGGCGGGCCAGGAAGGCGAAGGCATCCTGGGCATGGAGCGTCAGATCGATCCGGCGCCCTCCGCCTTCGCTCCAGATGCGGAGGCGGTTACCCGTAGCCATTGCGACGCCATCATGCCGCGTCGCCCACTCGGGCAACCGCTGGCGGGCGACGCGTAGATTCTCCGGCTGACTGTCAACCGCGTCGTATTCGGCCCGCTGCAGCAGCCCGCGTTCAAGCATGCGTTCGACCATGGTGCCAATGCCGGCGCCTAGTTCGAGGATGCGCAAGGCCGGGGTGTCGACGTCGGTCCGATCCGCCAGGCGGTTGTCCAATGCCTGCCAAACCGTTTGATTGAGGGCCCGGTCATCGACGCTTTTCTTGGCAGCCAGGTAACGATCGAAGG
>CAYZLP010000328.1:0-5858 GCA_964478635.1 uncultured Caldilineaceae bacterium | reverse complement strand
GTCGGTCTCTTCGTCATGGGCTTCGATGAAGACACACCCGAGACCTTCCAGGCCATGTGGGAATTTATTCGCAAGAGCGAATTGGACAGCGTGAGCACCACCATGCTGACGCCTTATCCGGGCACACCCTTCCGGGAAGTGGTGGAGCGGGAGAATCGCCTCCTGGACGTACCGTGGAGCCATTACGATACGGCGCATGTGACCTTCGTGCCCAAGAATTTCACGGTTCAGGAACTGCGCGACGCCTACGACTGGCTCTGCCGGAAAACCTACAGTCCGTACCAGATCGCCCGCCGAGGCTCTCGGTCTCTCTGGCGCTACCCCATCAACCAGGTTGGCAAGAAGCTCTTCGGGAGCTTCAGCACCGACTACGTTTACCGGCGCACCTACGCCTACCGGAATCAACTGTAGCGAGAAGGCAAAACACGGCAGCAAAGAGACGGGGGTCCGGCGCATCGGCCGGACCCCCGTCTCTTCATTTTTGCACGCCGAACACGCTACTCCGGCATCTGAATTATCATGGTCGTTTCACCTTGGCTGGTGTCGATTTCCGTCGGCAAGCCGAGTTCACGGAAGAGACGAACCGCGGGCGTGTTGTCAGCTTCGATGACGGCCAGCATCTCCTTCACCTTCATCTGCTTGGCCAGTAGGACAAGGCGGCGCAGGAGTTCGGTGCCGATGCCCTCGCCGTGGTAGTCGTCCCGGATCACAATGGCTGCCTCGGCCGAGGGATCGTCGGGTTTGCCGGGCGGACGCCCCAAGCGGGCCACGCCGATAACGCGGGGCGTACCGTCATCGTCCTTCTCCAGCGCGAGCACGGCGCCGCCCTGGGTGTGATTGTCCACATTGGCCAATAAGCGGGCGCTTTCCTGGATCAGGTCGTCGCTGACATGCTCCACATTCTGATGAAAGCGCCGGCGCCGGCTCTCCGGCGAAAGGCGATGAAAGAACTCCACGAGCAGATCGACATCGTCAGGCTCAAGCAGGCGCGAGGTCACTACGCGGCCGCTACGGGCACGAAACCAATTGCGCACCCGATTAATGTCTTGCTGATAACGCTCCTGTTTCTGCTTAATCAGGGGATCGGGCATCTTCTTCATAGCTCCTGTCAGGATCAACCAGTCTAACCAAACCGGTCCAATTTACTAGCAATGACCGCTCATGCCTCTTCCCACAGCCCATCCACCTGGTTCCAGCTGAGATCACTCAATTGCGCCACGCGCAAACAGGTGCGGCCGGGGTTGGCGGCAAGAACCTCATCCAAAACGGGGTTGGCGACCACGGCGCCCACGGCAATGCTGGCCATGCCGGCCCGGCGCGCGGCCTCCACGCCGTGGGTCGTATCCTCGATAACGATGCACTGGGCCGGCCCGACTTCGAGCGCCGACGCCAGGTTGAGAAAGATCGCAGGGTCAGGCTTCCCCCGGGGCAGGCGCAGTCCCGTCAACAGACCGTGGAAGTAATCGGCAACCTCCAGTTTTTCCACGATGGCGACGATATTGGCCATAGGCCCCGATGAGCCGATGGCCTGCTTGAATCCGGCGCGCTCGAAGCGTTCCAGCCAATCCAAAACGCCGGGCAGAAGGCGAACGCCGTAGCCCTGATGGAGATAGTGCCGAAAGGCTGCCTCTTTGTGGCGGGAAATCGTCTGAATGCGGGCAGGCGTAATCGCCGGACCCAACAACTCGGGCAGGAGTTCGTCATTGTTGCGGCCGAAATCCGCCACGAAGCGCGCATACGGATATTCTACTCCTTCAGCGGCCATGGTCTCCTGCCAGGCGGCAAAGTGAGCCTGGGCGGTATCGGCGATTGTGCCGTCTAGATCCCACAATACAGTCCGCGTCATAAGTACTCCGCATTCCTGAAGGCACTTCGTCAATCAATCGCCAATCCGCAAGTCGAATACCGAGACGGCTGCTTTAACATACCATATAACGCATTGCGTCATGGTTTTGGTTCCATTGCCAATTGATGTAGATGCAATCCTTCTCAAGTACTTCTCAATTGAGATTTGACGAATGCCAGGTTTTTGACTACACTCTGCGCCAAGCTATCGCGAAAGCACTCTAGCTTTCCCGACAGTCTGCGTCAAGTTGGTTCAAGTACGATTCCACCATAAGGAAGGAGCAACCAATGCGAAGATCTTGCTCGCCCGCATTCACTGGCGCTGAACGGCGCCGTCCTATCCATACCGCCTCACATCCCGGCTTCCTCTCCACTTGTTGTACCCCCTGTTGTTCCTGTCCCGGCTGTTAGTCATTCACTAACGGCAATCCCTACGCGACGACAACCGAATAGGGTGCGTTGGAAAGCGCTACTTCGCGCCGGTGTAACACCCATCGGACAGTCGATCCGGTCAGCACCAAATGCCTTGCGTCCGTAACTGTCACGCCGGCAACACGATCGACCTCACATCTCTGCGGCTGCAGCTAGCGTGCAGAATTGCTGCATCCTTGGCACGCCCGGCAAGGTTTGACTCTGGGAATGCGGAGCCATCGTCCCATATGTACTTCACCGCTCCGCGACTCTGTCAAGCCCGGATTGTGCCCGGGCATCGCGCAGGGTCATCGGGGCGAAAGGTTATCGACACAAGTCTTTTGATCACAATACTCGAACACAAGATACGGAGCGACAACATGTCTCAAAATGGTTATGCACGCAGTGATGTCCTCGTCAGCACGGAGTGGGTCGCGCAACAGCTGGACAACCCGCACATTCGGCTGGCTGAAAGCAACGAGGATGTCCTCCTCTACAGCACCGGTCACATCCCCGGCGCCATCAACATCGACTGGCAGCGGGATCTGAACGATGCGCTCGTCCGCGACTACATCGACGGTGCGGCCTTTGCCGCGCTGCTGGGCCGCCACGGCATCTCGCCGGAGACGACCGTAATCTTCTACGGTGACAAGAACAATTGGTGGGCCACCTATTCTTTCTGGGTCTTTCAACTCTTTGGCCACACCAACGCCAAGATTCTAAACGGCGGCCGTGCGAAGTGGCTGGCGGAAGGTCGCGCGACCACCACTGAGACGCCCGTCTATCCCCCTGCCGATTATCCAGTACCGGAACGCAATGATGCACTCATACGCGCTTTCCGGGACGAGGTGCTGGACCATGTCCAGGCGGGCGGACTTCTGGTGGATGTGCGCAGCCCGGCCGAGTACAGCGGTGAGCTGCTGCACATGGCCGACTATCCGCAGGAAGGATCGCTGCGCGGCGGACACATTCCCGGCGCACGCAATGTACCTTGGGCCCGGGCTGCCAATGCGGACGGCACCTTTAAGAGCGCCGACGAACTGCGCGCAATCTATGAAGCGGAGCAGGGCCTCAGTCCGGACGCCGAGATTATCGCGTACTGCCGGATCGGTGAGCGCAGCAGCCATTCATGGTTTGTGCTGACTTATCTTCTGGGCTATCCAAATGTGCGCAACTACGACGGTTCCTGGACTGAGTGGGGCAACGGCGTCGGTCTGCCCATAGAGCGGTAGTGATTCGCGGCAGGAATCCTGCGGTTGGATTCACACTGAGTCGTCAATTAGGTTGATTTTTGTCATTCTGTTCGTGTAACGGCCGACCCGTTGCCGCAGGGCGGCCGTTACACGAACAGAATGACTACTGCGAAACTCAGGTTTTCGGAGTACTGAGCCTGTACGAAACTGAGTTTCATATGCAATCGCACTCCGGTGACGGCGCCGTTCAATCGGCCGCGGCCGTTGCGGCGTCCGGATCGGGAATAACCACCTGGGGCTGACTTTTGGGCAATAAGAAGACGAGCCCCGCAGCCAGGATGGGGATGAACGCGAGAACGGTCAGCACGGCGCCGAGGCCGATATAATCGGCGAGCCAGCTGGCCAGCCAAGCCGTGGCGGCGCCGCTGGCAAACATGAGCCCGAGAACCAACCCGCCGATCATGCCTTTGCGCCGGGGCAAATATTCCTGACCCATGATGAGCAGGATACTGTGCGGAATGCTCAAAAGTGCGCCGGCCAGCGAGGCGGTAACAAAATAGGCCGGGCCGCTACTGCGCAACAGCATGAATGAGAAGGGTACCGAACAGACGAGCGCGACGGCAATCACGAGATGGCGCGGAAAGCGATCGCCCAGAAATCCGCCGGCAAAGGTGCCCATGGCGCCGGCCAGGGTGAAGATGCTTACCATCAGCCCGTACTGACCGGAGGTAAAGCCCTGATCCGCAAAATAGCGCGGCAGCAGCGTCATGTAGCTCTGGAGGGTGGTGGAGCGCAGGATGACGAGCAGAAGAAAGAGCGCGATAACGCCCGCACCGGCGGCGGCCTTCGCCGCGCGGCGTCGGGCCGCATCGCCGGCATCCTCCTCGGCCATGGGCGCTTGCAGAGCCCAAAACATGAAAATTAACGCGGGCGTCATCGCCAGGGCGATATAGGGCAGGCCGGCCATCCCCATACGCTGGAGCACCAATCCGGAGATGAACGGGCCGAGCGAAAGGCCGGTCTGGCCCAGGAGAAAGAAGACCGACGTGGCGGTCGCCGGTCGGGCGCCGCCAGCATCGCCTGCATTGACGATGCCCGTCGGATGAAATGCGCCGCTGCCCAACGCCCCGACGGTCAGCACGGCAACCAAGGCAGCATAGGATTCCGTAAATGAGGCCGCGGCATAGAAGATCATGGTCCACAGGAGGCCGGCGGCCGCCAGCCAGCGACCGCGCAGACGGTCTGCCAGCAGGCCGAAAAAGGGCTGGCTCAACGAAGCGGCGAAGGTATAGATCATGGCGCCCAAGCCCACCTTGCTATACCCCATATTCTGCTGGGTCGTGACTGCGGTCAGGATGATGACGACCGAAGAATTGAGAATATCGATGGCAAAATGGCCAAGCGAAATTGCGGCAAGACGTTTGGAATTCATGGTCGTTCTCCGAAGGGCTCCCTCAAATTTACAGATCTTTGATTTTAGCATAGCCGCCTGCAAGCAACAGAAATAGATTGACGGCTCAAATCTTTGATGCCACAATGCAGGCCATGGAACTCACCACAACGATTCGCCATACGGCCCGTGAACTTGGATTCGATTACTGCCGCTTTGTGCCCGTGGAAGAGGCAAGCCATGCCGATTTTTTTGAGGCATGGGTGGCACTGGATCGGCCGGGAGAGATGACCTATCTGACACGGTACCAGGACAAGCGCAGGGATCCGACTCGCCTGGCCGAGGGCGAGCAGCGTTTCCGGACCCTGATCGTGCTCGGCGTGAATCATCACCAGTTCGACCTGCCCCCGGCGCTGCGCGACGATCCGAGCCGCGGCATCATCGCATCCTATGCCTGGGGCGACGACTACCACGAAATCATTCGGCCGCAACTCCATCGCCTGGATGCCTTCATTGCCCGGCAGACCGGGCGTACCACACAGGGCAAATGCCTGGTCGACACCGGCCCCGTCCTGGAGCGGGACTGGGCCCAGCGCGCCGGGCTCGGCTTCACCGGCAAGAATTGCTGCACCATTCACCCCACCGACGGCAGCTGGATTTTGCTGGCAACCGTGCTGATCCCGGAGGTTCTCGACTACGATCCCCCACCGTCTGCATGGACGGCGAGCGTGACGCCCCAGCAAGTGATCGAGGGACTGGCGCCGGCCGACAACTTCGGTCAGTGGCAGCTCACCGGCGAAGCGCCACCCCTCGCCCCAGACTCCATAGCCCTCACCGCGACCTGCGGCCGCTGCACGCGCTGTATCGACGCCTGCCCGACCGATGCCTTCGTCGGGCCGTTTCACCTGGATCCCCGGCGCTGCATCTCCTACTGGACGATCGAGGCCCGGGGCCCGATTCCGCGTGAATTACGCCCGGCCTTCGCCAACCGCATCTTCGGCTGCGACATCTGCCAGGAA
>CAYZLP010000327.1:0-5866 GCA_964478635.1 uncultured Caldilineaceae bacterium | reverse complement strand
CCAACAACCACCACCCATCGACAATCGACCAATGACAATCAACCATCGACAATCAACCATCGACAATCGACAATTGACAATCGACCATTCCCTACGGCTCTACAAACATATACCCCATCATCTCCAGGTGGAGCGCGGAGCAGAACTCGGTGCAGTAGAACGCATAGGTACCGTCCCGATCCACCGTCACCTCGAAGCTGGCCGTTTCACCCGGCTCGATGCTCAGGCTGATGTTGTGGCCGCCGAGCTGGAAGCCGTGGGTCGAATCGTGGGCCGTCTCGATGTTGGTGATGTGCCAGGTGACGTGATCCCCCTGCTTCAGCTCCACATGCTCCGGCGTCAGGTGGGAGCGCACGGAGGTCATGAAGATTTCCACTTCGTTACCGTCGCGCTCGATGCGCTCTTCACCGGCCTGGGTGGCATAGGGCGACGGCGCCTGGGCGATGGGATCCCAGCCGACTTCGGGATAGGCGGTCCAGGCGTTGATCTTGTCCATCTTGATGATCTGGGCGTTGTGGGGCTCGCCGATGCCCATGGGCATGTCGTAGATCACCTGCATGTTGTCACCACTGATGTCGACGAGCTGCAGGTTTTGGGGCAGGAGCGGACCCACCGGTGCAAAGCGATCCACCGACCATTTGTTGAGCACGACCAGATACTTCCCGTCCGGGCTCACGGTGTCGCCCTCGGCTGCGGTCAGGTGGCCGATGTTGTATTGGACCGGCGTCTTTTCGACGAGCTGCCAATCGTCGGGATTGTCGCCGCCGACCTTCCACTTGGCCACGGCGCTGTCCAGGAAGAGGCTGGTGTAGCCGAAACCCTGGTCGTCAAAGATGGAGTGCAGCGGTCCCAGTCCCAACTCGATCTGCGCGTGCTTGACGGCGTCGAAATCTAACACCGGGATGCCAAAGGGATCCGTCTCCCAGTTCTGGTCGGCGATGGCCTGTTCGATCTTCTCGACGGAGTAGACGGTGATGTGGGGATCGAGCTTGCCCGAGACGACCACGAACTTGCCGTCGGGCGTCACGTCCGCACCGTGGGGGCTCTTGGGTTCGGGCGCGAGGAAGAGGACGCCCTCCTCGACTGCCGTGGGGATGCGGATGACGCGCATGCCGTTGATCTCTTCAAACTTGCCGGCGTTGACGACCTCTTCGGCCTTCTTCCAGTTGAAGATGTGCAAATAGTCCATGTCACGCTGGCTGACGCCCGCTTCGAAGGGCGGATTGCCCTTCTCCACACCGCCCGTGGCCATTTCGGCATTGAAGGAGTTGCAGAAGGCCCAGCCGTCGCTTTCCAGCTTACCGGCATCGCAGAGGTCCTGCCAGTAAGGCGGCACCTCGATGCTGAAGGATTCGTCGAAGTCGATGCGGCCCGTCTCCCGGTCGAATTTCCAGAGGGTGATGACGCCCCGGTACTTTTCCTCGTACTCATCGATGGGCGCGTATTCCCAGCCCAGGGGGGTTGCGTACTGGGTGCCCTGAATCACGTATTCGGTGTTGGGCGTGACGAAGGTCGAGCCGTGGTTGCTGATGATGTTGGGATCTTTGAGGATCTGCTTGGTCTCAAAATCGCGTAGATCGACCACCGCCACCCGGGCGCTGTTCTTGTCGTTGATGAAGACGAATTGCCCGTCATATTCGCCCGCCGTCTCGCTCAGGGCCGGGTGGTGGGTGTCGCCCATGCGGATCGTCTCACCTTTCACATTCCCGGCATCCAGCACGCCTTCGGTCCCCAGTTCGCCGTAGCCGTAGCCCTGCCATGCCTCGGGCGTGAAGACGGCGATGTTCTTGAGGATGCGCATGGACGGGATGCCGATGGCGATGAGATTGCCCGAATGGCCGCCCGAGGTGAACATCATGTACTCGTCCCACTTGCCGCTGGGCACGTAGGTCTTGAGCGCGGCCTCGATGTCGGCGGGCGTCAGTTCCCGGTCGGCCGCAATCTGCATGGCCGCGGCGGGCAGCCCTTCGCCGACGGAGACCGCTTCTTGCTCCGCGCCCCGGTTGCGGTTGCAGGCCGCAAGCAGGGAGCCTAAGGTCAGCAGCAGAACGGTGAACAACAGGAGCTTACTCCGGTTACGCAACATGTCCTCCTCCTCCGTGGTTGAGAATCCTTCGTTGATTACCGCTGTATACGTCTCCGCCACTGCGCCCATGATCCGGTGGTTGGTGCAGTGGACAGCCTTACGCTTGAAACGGACGATCGGTCGGGGAAGTGGGGGACGGGCCGCGTGTCGCAAAGACGATCAGGAAAGGCAGGGCAATGGCGCCCTCGGGGCAAATCTCTTCACAGGCCCTGCAGTAGGTGCAGCGCTCCGGCGCAGCGAGCACGGCCCGCTCGTTCTGCGCAGCCAGGGCCGCCGTCGGGCACAGCGCGATGCAGAGGCCGCAACCGGTGCACAGCGTGCTGTCGATGATGGGCAAGGGGAGTTCGCTCATGGCATGCCCTCTTCCTGAATCTCTGCGGGTCATGGCCGCATGATGACACAGGATAGCGGGGCTAGATACGACAAAAGTCGTGCGGTGGGGAGAGAGTGGGTAGGACTACTGGTTCAGAGGGGCGTGACCGACCTTGGGCAGGCGTAGCTCGGATTCTCCGGCAGGACCCCGGACCTTTGACAGAAGTGGGTGAGGGCGGTGTCGTACTGTGCAGAAACTGCGAAATGGCATGCAATAATTCTTTTGTCAATTTCCCAATAAGGCAGCGCTCATTCTAGGCAATAATGGAGAAAAGTCGAATAAATTGCGGCATTATCGACAAGTACTTATCGTCAATTTGGTATGGATAACGTCAGGTAATCATCGAAATCCCATAGGAGTCCGAGCAGGCGAAATGTCGGAAGGCAGTCTGACGGATGCTGTATTGGCGTCAAGATTTTCACCTGGGATTGAGCTATTCTGCTTCGTATCCAGATTCATTGATACCCACAACGCATCTCTCTGGGATCGGTCTTCTCAACGCGGAACCATTTCGAATTGTACGAAGCACGGAAGGAGTCCGAGATGCTTGCCTACTTGACCGTTGCCTTACTCTGTACCGGAATTGGGATGTATGGTGCACTGATCGTCGTTGGTCTCTGCAAGGTGTCCGCATCTGCCGGACAACAAGAGATGCAGTCCTTTGACATGAATCCCGCGACACAGCTCACAAGTAACTGCACCTTGTGCGAGCGCAGTGTTCTTGCAGCCCAAGGTTATCCATTGAAGGCTTCGGACAGTGGGTGAGTGCTACAGTGTGAGGCTTCTTGCTGCGCAACTACACTCGCGACGGTACGGAATCATTGGTTTCAGCCTTGGTCTTTTGGCTTGCACCCCAACCTGCGAACGAGTCTGACCGCGGCAGTCCATGCGCCGTCGGCACGCACGTGGGCCTGCGAACCGACGGCGCA
Source organism: uncultured Caldilineaceae bacterium (assembly GCA_964478635.1). GTDB lineage: Bacteria > Chloroflexota > Anaerolineae > Caldilineales > Caldilineaceae > JAGRCP01. The sequence goes on along the minus strand of CAYZLP010000327.1, from coordinate 2,478 downwards.
GAAATCATGAACGCGTAGCGCCTTCAGCTTATAGAGACGTCACTTGAACTTCGTACAATTCCGCCGGTTTTCGCACTGGAGGAATGTACGAAGTTCAAATAACGTGACAATTAGGCCGGCAGCGCTGAACCCGGCGTGGCGAGATCCTGCCGCCAGAGCACCAAGCCGATTACGACCCATCCGAGGCCATATGCCGTTCCGAGAAGCGTCTGGATCGGTGGGGAGGGCTCGTCGCCTGTCACGATGAAGCCGATCAGACAAACTGCGATGATGGCCAGCAAAAAACCCCAAGGCGAGAGTGATTTCGTGGCCAGACCGGCCAGGCCGATTAAGGCCAAGCCAAAGGCAAAGAGAAAGAAGCCACTCATGAAAAGGATCCAACCGTTTTCCGAAAACAATGCGATCAATCCGCCGACGATCAGCCAGGCAATGCTGACATAGGCCAAGCCGAAGCTGAGTCGGACAAAGAGTTGACTTGGGTAGTAACGCTGCAAGCCAAGAAGACTCAGTGCAAACAACAGCATGATAAGGACCCAAATCACTGCCGTCAGGATGTTAGGCAACGCGTCCCAGCTGAGTCGCGGCAGAGAAAAGGCGAATAGAAAAATCCAGAGTGTTCCCGCCACCATCGCCGCCAAACCACTGCCACGCAAAAACTTCTCGATAGGCATGTTCCAGACCTCCCATAGATGTTCCGCCAACGCGCTACGCAGCAAATCTGGCGCCAGGGCCAGCCACACAATGAAAACGCCCAACTGTCCGGTCTGTCGCATGGCGTCCCGGCACTCATCCCGAAAAACTTGCGCCATGTGGTAGCCATATTCGTGACGAAAGGGCGCCGGATACGCGAAGAGCAGCACTTGATAGATGCGGTCCGAAACGATCAAGGCAAGATTCTGTTCGCCCATCAGCCACCCCTCCATGCCAGGCTAGGGGTCCAGCCCGGCAGCAACTGCTTGGCTTGCGCCTGTTTGACCAGGCTTGCCAGCCGCTCAGCTTCTGCCTCCAGCACCTGCACGCCGAAAGCGGTCAAGCGGTAATACCTGCGTCGTTCATCGTTCAACTCGGGATCCGGGCGCTCATCCGCCTCGGCAACAACCCCTTGGGCCAGCAGCCGCTTGGTGGCCCCGTACAACGTGCCTGGGCCAAGCTGAACTTGGCCTTGCGTGCGCTCCTTTACCTCCTGCATGATGCCGTAGCCGTGGCGCTCTTCGTCGGCGAGCGCCAACAGAATATGAAAGATCGCAGGTGACAAGGGCAGTAGCTCTTCTGGTCGTCTGTCGGATGAAGCCATAATGGTCGCCTGTACTGAATCAACCGGCTGTGTATCGCATGTCGATATATCGTGATACGATATATTAGCGCGGATTCCGCGTCTTGTCAAGCCCTATTTTGAAAAGCCCTGGCGGCTCGCAAACAGCCCTTTATGCCCCCGCACCGAGCATGTATAATTGGCTCACACTTGACAGGTGACCATGCCTGACCGGAGCAAGGAGGCAACGCTATGCCGGACGGCACGAATATCGACACAGGTGGCGGAAGCTACGTCGGGGGCAACGTCAACGCCGCGCGCGATTTCGTCGGGCGGGACCAGATATCCATCGCCGTGCACCTGCGCGATGTCAACGATGCTGCCGAAGTGACGCGCACGCTGGCCGCCCAACTGAGCCGGGGAGACTTGGAGAGCGAGAGCATCCGCGCCGACTTCCTGCGCCTGATGGAGGAGCTGCGCCGGACCCACTCGACGCTGGTCAAGGCCATCAGCCCGCTGCGGCGTATTCCGGACGATGAGGAGACGTTTGAGGAAGATTTCCGGGCCGTCTACTATGACTTCCGTGACTTCTACGATGCCTACGACTTTTGGGAAGAGCGCACCCACTGCCACAAGATTGCCCAGATTATGTGGCGGCTGGAACGCCACGATTCGCCCATCACCCAGACGGACGAGTGGGGCCGCTTGCGGGAGAAGCTGCAAGTGCTCAGCGAGGCGGACCTGGACGTTATCGAACGCTACTACCGGCCCTTCATGGAGCGCTTCAACGAGATAATGGTCGAAATCGACCGGCTGGTCGGCAACGGGGAAATCGCCCAGGCCATCACGCTCAAGCGGGTATTTTTGGGCGAACTGGATAGCCAGTACGACGGCATCAAGGAGATGCTGCGGGTCATGACCGCCACGATTGCCGAGATTGAGCAGTCGCTGCCGTAGGGGGAAGGTGCCGGACGCCCTACTTCATGCGCCGCAACACGTACTTCGCAGCGGACCCGACCTGCTCACTCAGAGGCGGGCGGGCGAAGGCTTGCTTTATCTTCTCCTTGGCATCCGGCACAAGGTCCGCCAAATCGCCGATGCAGTCGGCCACCGTGTCGTCGTCCCCCCGCGCCAACGCTTCCTGCATCTCTGTGACCAACTGCATGGCCTTGTCCACGTTGGCAGATGACACTTTTTGGGCGACGGCAGCCGATAATTGGATGAAC
>CAYZLP010000326.1:4397-5870 GCA_964478635.1 uncultured Caldilineaceae bacterium | reverse complement strand
CAGCAATTACCAGGCCGATGACCATGGGCGTTGCGGCTTTGACCATCTGCGGCGGTAGCCCCAGACGTTTGCCCAAATCTTCGATAACCGGACCGCCAAACTGATTGGCCATGCTCGTAATCATGTCGGTCGCCATGCAGATTCTCCTTTGTCATTAAGAAATTGTGTTGTGTAAAATTACACCAGCAATACAGAGAATTTTCGGACAGATTCTTAGTTGTCCGGATGCGCCATCATGTCGATGGCGACGGTAACCGCCAGCAGCGTCAAGTCGTCTTGACCAGGTTCGATCTGGACACCGTAGCTGTCTCGCACGCGGAACCAGCGCTTGGACACCTCCGCGATCTTGTCACGGCCTTCGCCGATGGTGTACTCATGGTCCAAGATATTCCCATGTACCTCGAGATCGGCACCATTACCCATCTTGACGACCCAGCGCTCGCGTACCGGCGTGATCAGGGCCATCTTGACCATAGCGAGTTCCTTGTCGCGAGGATCGTCGACCTTGACGCTATCTTTGATGCGTGCGACCTTCTGCTGGATCTTGCAGTGTTCGGTACCATCCTTCTCTTCAAAAAGGAGGGTGTCTCGCACACGCATCATCTTTCCGTCGACTTTGAAGCACTGTTCGCCACGCTCATTTTCGATCCAGAAATTATCGCCAAACGCGAACATCCGCTGCTTCATCATATAGCGTTCGGCGCTGCCACCAACACCAAACTCCTTGCGATCTTCTCGTTTTTGTTCGCGCCGTTCCGCGCCTCTACCTGACATTCGATTTGCTCCTGTTGCTCCAGACTCACAAGTTGTGACTTCGCTTGGTCGAACCAGTCCTTCTATTTGTCAACCACCGCCTCATCGTTGCGGCGATGTTGAACGCATGCCTCGTCTCGAACCGTACCCAGGAAATCTACCGAAATCAGCGGTAGGCGCCGCGTGAAGATCTGTTCCAGCAAATAGGTCAACACGCTTTGGTCCGCAACTTGCACTGTCAATTCTGTCGTCGACGCACCACTAGACAGGCTGATAATGGAGATGTCCATCATTTCCAGATAGCGCGCCAAACTTGAATCGGCGCTTCCCTGGACTTGGATGCGGTACCGTTCCGCCGAGTGGCCGGAAGGCATTTGTTTGCATGGGGCAGTCACGTCGTTGGCGTCGTCGTCTTTCACGCGGTATCTACTCCCGTCCCATGCGCCGATTCGAACAATGATTTGCTGGTTCCGGTTAAGTCGGTTGCTACTGCCATCAATCTGTCGGAAATTTCTCAGTGGCAAACAATTTGGTCAGACAAGCCTCGTGAGACCAATAATGAGATTTCCAACAGCGCAAGAATGATACAACCAGATCAGGAGATTGCGAGGTACCCAAAAGGTACCCAAAAAGGAGTATCCCTAAAGCGTTCGGGGGACACTCAATGGGATCTCGATGCGTGCTATCATGGTGATGGCAGTTTCAGCAGGTACTGAGTTT
>CAYZLP010000326.1:0-4297 GCA_964478635.1 uncultured Caldilineaceae bacterium | reverse complement strand
CTATTCAGAGAGGATTTGCGTTTCGCCAGAGACGAGACCCAATGAGTATGCACGTGCAATCGCTTGCCGCCGGTTTTTTACGCCGAGTTTGCGAAAGATGCGTTGGGAATATTTCTTGACGGTATTCAAACTCAACGTTAGCCTGTCGGCGATTTCCTGATTGGTCAGGCGCTCTGCCATGAGCTCGAGAACTTCGGCTTCGCGGAACGTGAGCGAGGTCCCGATCTCTTCGCCTTGCATTACGGGCGGCCCGGACGAGAGAGTCGCTGTCGAAGGAGGCAGCGGTCGGCTCGAGTCGTATGCAGCAAGGATGCGGGCGACATGCGCCCGGTGTATCTTGCGCGTGAGCAACTGCTCAAGCAGGGGACGAAGGCCCGGGCCCGCATCGACAAAGCTACGCACAACGCCGCCCGGTTCGGCCAGGGCAACTGCGTCTGTCAGCTCCTGAAGCGCCGCCTCGGGTTCATTGCGGAGGATATGGAGCAACACGGTCAATACGCTAACCTCAAGCGCAAGACGGTGATTATGGGCCTGATAAGCCCGTTCTCTGTGCGCTGTTAGAATCTTATCGGCTTCGGGAAGCTCGTGCAACCAGCCATTGCTCAGGGTGATCAGCACGGCCGTGAGCGCCGGGGCCTCCCAATTATCGCTTGACGTTTGTCGCGCAAACTTGTTCAGTGGGGATGTCGCGAACGGATCACCCTCTGCCAATGCCAGCCGCAAACCAAGGGAATCCACGCGTGGGAGATGTTGAAGTGCGCCATCCCTGGTCAAATAGTCACGCATGTCGTCGATCGTGGTTTGGGCCTCTGACAAGCGGCCCGTGGCCAGAAATGTCAGGACCAAGCCGCTATAGCTGTCGACGACTGCCCATTGGTGACCGATTTCACGATCGGCAATGACCGCACCAAAGTGAATTTCAGCCGCCTCCAATTCATTGCGCTGATAGTGGGCCCAGCCAGACATGAAATGGCTCCAGACAAGACTAATGTTGCTGTTCAGTCCCTGCGCAATTTGGCGGTAGCGCTCAGCCGTGCCCAGCAATTCAGTGGCATCGGCTCGAAACCAGAGAAGGCCGCAAAGACCGAGCAAAACGCGGCAGGTCCGCACAGTAGGTCGCCCCCGAGTGTGCACAAGACACTCCTGGCCGAAAGCCAAGGCCTCCTCAGCATGGCCCATACGCTGGAGAGAAAGGATATGAGAGAGCTCTGCGAGCCCGCTCATATAGCGCCAGTCTTGGGGCAGTAGCCGCAGTGCTTCACTTGTCAACGCTGTATCTCGAATAATCGCGTCCAAATGGACAGCAGTGAGGGTCCTTAGCGTCAAAAGCGCGCCTCGCCACGCATCAAGCTCTGCGCTTGTATAATCACTGCGATTCATCTCGGCAGCCAGCCCCGTTTCCGCACGTGCCAGCAACGACGGTATCGCCCGGAGCTTGTTATGAAACTGATGGCAAGCAGCCTGGACAATCAGCAGCGTCGGCGTTTCTAGCGCCTCGTGGGGCAGCATGGCAAGCCAGCGCTCCAAAGGGCGCCAGTTCTCTTGATTCGTGAGCAGCGGAAACATCTTTTCTACGATGCGTACTGCATGCGGGATGTCCTGTGCGGCAAGCGCATAGGCCATGGCATCATCGAACATGCCATTTTTCTCAAACCATTGGGAAGCCCGTCGATACAAAGCGATACTGTCGATATTGGCGCTGATTTGCAGGACGACATCACGGAAGAGATGGTGGAAGCGATACCAGTTTCCAGCCGATTCCAGGGGGATCACGAATAGGTTCGCACGGAGTAGGCGATCCAGGAAGTCCGCTCCGCCCTCCCGTTCCTGCAGTAAGGGCAAGCAATATTCCAAGAGAGGCGCGGAAAACTGTTCCAGGCGTGCGGCTTGAAACAGCAGTTCACGATCGGGCTGCGACAACTTGTCCACGACTTCGCCGACGAGGTACTCGGTTAGCCACCTGTGCCCATGCTCCGTAAATTGCAGGATGAGGCGATCCGGATCCGGCGTTTCACGCAGCAGAATTGAGGCCAATTGCAGGCCGACAACCCAACCCTCCATAAACTCAAAAATAGAAGACACAATGCGATCGTCAAGCTCCCGGCCCGCGACCAAATCCAGGAGCGCGGCGCTTTCATCTTGGGAAAAGCGCAAATCACTAATGCGAATCTCCACAAGCTGCAATTGGCTGCGCAGGCGTGCAAGGGGGAGCAGCGGATCTCGTCGGCTCAGGAGCACAAGGTGGAGTGGGGCGGGCAGATCGGCGATTAATGCAGCCATGAGGGCCTGGACATCTGAATTCTCGGCCGCATGATAGTCATCCAGCACAAGAATCAGGCTTCCAGGAAGCAAGCTCAGGTCATACAACAACGCTACCACCAGGTCATCTGCCCGCAGCGTTGGCATGCCATACAACAGCTTACGGGCCGTCGGCACGCTGTCGGGATAAACAGAGGAGATTGCGGCCAGCAGATATTCAACGAAGCGTGCCAAATCCATATCGCCGCCGTCCAAAGACAACCAGGCTGCGGGACGATCCACACTCTTCAACCAGTCGGCCACCAACTGACTTTTTCCCGAACCTGCCGGCGCAACCACCAGCGCGATACGCGCGTCGAAAACACGATCCAGGCGCGCGCATAGCCCAGGCCGTGGGATCGATTCGCTCTTCAAGTAGGGCGGCTGTAATTTCGACTGTAACAACAGCCTGGGTTGATCTGCTGTGCTAGTCAATTTCCCGGTTCCAACCCGTACTTCGATGGGCTCGAAAACTCGGTCGCCTAACATCCGGCGCACATTCGTTCGAGGGGTAGGCGCAATGACTTACTGTTTGGGACCGACTGAATGCATGGCGTACTCAATTTCCGCCTACGATCTATTATAGTGTTGACGAAAAGCTAAGTAAAGCGGAACATTTCTTGGGGTGCAATTCGCCCCGGGGGCGCATTACCTCGCAGAAGAAGTCAGCGCGCTTTCCGTCACCCGAGATCGCGCGACCTCCGCCGGGAAGTTGCACGCATGTCCCCACAGTGAAGTACACCCGTTTCTTCAACACAAGAAACACAAGAAGAAGAGGAATTCTGTCGGGGTTCACTATCGTAGGCACCTACCCGCCACAACAGAGCCGGCCCCGAAATTGGGACCGGCTCGCGCTACAGAGTAAAGACAATAATTCCAGAAATGGAATAGCCCTACTCCCGAGGCCCCAGATACTCAACCTCAAAAATTAACGTAGCGCCCGGCGGGATGATGTTGCCGGCCCCGCGCTCGCCGTACCCCAGTTCAGCCGGAATGATCAACTGGCGTTGCCCGCCCGGTTTCATGCCCGCGACCCCTTCATCCCAGCCGGCAATGACCTGCCCCCCGCCCAACTGGAAGACAAAGGGATCGCCCCGATCCAGCGAGCTGTCGAACTTGAAGCCGTCCTCCTCCAGCCAGCCGGTGTAGTGAACCTGCACAACGTCGCCAGCCTGCGCGGGATCGCCCTCGCCTTCCACGATATCATGGTAGCGAAGTCCGCTCTCCGTTTCAGTAAATTGATCCGCCGCGATTTCCTGGGGCGCCTCGGGTGAACCGGGCGGGCCATCCTGAACGTCGACCAGCTCCACGTCGAAGGTCAAGGTGGCATCGGGCGGGATAACGCCGCCGGCCCCGGCGGAGCCATAAGCAAGTTCAGGCGGAATAATCAGGCGTCCCTTCCCGCCGGCGGCCATCAGATCGATGCCCTCATCCCATCCGGGAATGACCTGGCCGATCCCGAGCACAAAGGAGATGGGATCGCCCCGGTCGTAGGAGCTGTCAAAGACGGTGCCGTCATCGAGCATGCCCGTGTAGTGCACCGAAACCCGGGTACCGGGTTCCGCCTCGCGTCCCGCTCCGGCCGTCTCCTCGATATACTGGAGGCCGCTAGCCGTGGTGACGCCCTGGCCGGATTCGGCAGCGGCAGAATCAGCCGCTTCATCTGCGGCCGGTGCGGCAGCTTCTTCTTGCGCCGCGGGCGCTGCCGATTGGCATCCGGCAATAGCCAAGGACAAAGCCGTGATCAGGAAAAGCGCCAAACCGCGGCGGCGCAGATTTGATGGAATCATCTGGTCGATCCTTTCTGTTGCTGCATTTCCGTTGCAGCGGGTTGATTGGGAAGCTGCGTGGTAGATCTTGTCTGCGACACATGGATGAGGCTAGGCTTCGACAAGCTCAGGCTTCGACAGGCTCAGGCTTCGACAGGCTCAGCCGGCGGCAGATGCACGTATTATGTCAATAAACAATTCCTACAGCCGGGACCAGGCGTTCGTAGACC
>CAYZLP010000325.1:0-5877 GCA_964478635.1 uncultured Caldilineaceae bacterium | reverse complement strand
AGGGCGGTTCGTAGGCAGACGACGAGCCGCCGCCTTTCACTACAGCGGATTCGGACAGGAACGGATAGGGCGGTTCGTAGGCAGACGACGAGCCGCCGCCTTTCACTACAGCGGATTCGGACAGGAACGGATAGGGCGGTTCGTAGGCAGACGACGAGCCGCCGCCTTTCACTACAGCGGATTCGGATAGGAACGGATAGGGCGGTTTACGGGCAGACGACGAGCCGCCGGCTTTCACTACAGCGGATTCGGACAGGAACGGATAGGACGGTTTACGGACGAAAAACGATGGCTATGTCGAGCCGGCTACGGCTTCGACAGGTTTAGCCTGCGCCTGCCTTGCCGTTGCGCAATTACCATGCTCTGTTGAGACAAAGTTTGGAACGACTTTTGTAGCCATTTTGTGGACACCCGCCTGCTACCTTTGGATCGGCGAACCATACAAAAACCCATGCCGCGCCGGATCCAGGGCGAGGCCCGAACCCGCCGCGCGGCAAACACGCCCGCCCGTTTCGGGCGCGGCGAGGAGGCTACACCGTCATGCAACGCTCGATTGTGGAAAGTCGATTCTTTAACCGCTGGCTCGTGGTCGTCGGCGCGGTCCTGATCCAGCTGGCCCTGGGCGCCATCTATGCCTGGTCGGTCTTCACCGCACTGCTGACCGATCCGGCCGGTCCCTATGCCTTTTCCGCCTCCCAGGCGGCCTGGATCTTCTCGGCTGGGCTGGCCACCTTTGCCATCGTCATGATCCTGGCCGGGCGCTGGCAGGCCAAGGCTGGGCCGACCATCGTCGCGTTTACGGGCGGCCTCGTCCTGGGTGCGGGCTACATCCTGGGCGGTCTGCTGGGCAGCGGCTTCTGGGCTCAGCTCTTCTTCATCGGCATCGTCGGCGGCGCCGGCATCGGGCTGGCCTACGTCGTGCCCATTGCGGTGGGCATCAAGTGGTTTCCGGATAAGAAAGGCGTGATCACGGGCCTGGCCGTGGCCGGCTTCGGCTTCGGCGCCACCATCTGGGTCAAGCTGGCCGACTCCTGGTTCGGCGGGCTGCTCAACACGGCCACTCTCTTCGGCCTGCCCGGCGTGCAGAGCGTCTTCGTCATCTACGGCGTCCTCTTTGCCCTGCTGGTCATGGGCGGCAGCCTGGTGATGTTCAATCCGCCGGCCGGCTATCGACCCGCAGGCTGGACCCCGCCGCCCCCCTCGCCCGATCATGCGACGGGCGCCGACGACCTCACGCCGCGCGAGATGCTGCGCCGGCCCCAGTTCTACCTGCTGTGGACGCTCTTCATGTTCTCGGCCTTGGCCGGCTTGATGGTGATCTACTGCATTCGTCTCTTCGGCATGGATGCGCTTGCCTACCACGGCGTGGAGAATGCGGCGCTGGTCACGGGTACGGCCATGGCCTGGTACGCCATCTTCAACGGATTGGGACGCATTGCCTGGGGCGCGATCTCGGATCGCATGGGGCGACGGGCGGCCATCATCGCCATGCTGATCGCCCAGGGCATTGTGCTGTTGGCCATCTACCACGGCTTCATTTCGGCCGGAGCGTCCGCCGGCTTCATTGTGGCGGCAGCCTTGATCGGCTTCAACTTCGGCGGCAACTTCGCGCTCTTCCCTGCGGCCACGGCCGACTACTTTGGCGATCGCAATGTGGGCACGAACTATGGCTATGTCTTCACCGCCTACGGCATTGCCGGCATTCTCGGTCCCCAACTGGCCGGTCTCTTCCGGGATGCGGCCGGCGCAACGGCCACGCCCATCTTCTGGATGGCGCCCTTCCTGATTGCATCCGGTATGTGCTTCCTGGGTGCGTTGATCATGGTCCTGAGCCGGCCGCGGCGCACCCTGCACGTCGCGCCCGCCGCATAACGAAAGCGCGGCGGATCAGGAGTAGGTGCGGTTTACAACCACACGATTACCATCTACCTCGGGGCTTTCTGGAAGACCGTGCGGTTGGTTGGACATTGAGAAATAGATCGGGCAATCCCGTGGGTGCGGTTGGAAACCGCACAATTACCATCTACCTCTGGTCTTTCTCGAAGATCGTGCGGTTGGAAACCGCACCTACGACTACTGGGATATTTCTTCAATCATCAAGAAACCGCACCGCCTTGTCGTGCTGCGAGCAATCACCTAGCGCCGGACCTGGGCCTTGGCGATGAAGTCATATGGATAGGGCAGCGCCTTGTCGCTCACGTCGTTCAGTCGCTCCATCTGAGCCGCACTGAGGGCCCAGCCGGCCGCGCCCAGGTTGCTTTCCAGCTGGTCCAGATTGCGCGCGCCGATGATGGGCGCGGTGACGCCCGGACGCTGCAGCACCCAGTTGAGGGCGACCTGGGCCGGTGTCTTGCCGACCTCGGCAGCCACGGCCAAGAGTTCATCCACCACGGACCAGGTGTGCTCATTGTTGTAGGTGCTCCACGCCTCGCTCCAGCCTTCGGCCTCGGCCTTCTCGATACGCGAGCCGGCGGCCGGCGCGTTCATGCCCCGCTGATACTTGCCCGTGAGCCAACCGCCCCGCAAGGGGCTCCAGGGGATGACGCCGAGACCTTCATTCTGGCAGACCGGGATCAGCTCCCATTCCACCGAACGATCGAGCAGGTTGTAGAGGGGCTGGAGGCAGGAGAAGGGCTCCCATCCCATCTGGCGGCTCAGATCCACGGCCTTCTGGAGCTGCCAACCGCTGTAATTGCTGGTGCCGATGTAGCGAACCTTGCCCGCGCGCACCAGATCGTTGAGGGTGCCCAGGGTCTCGGCCAGGGGCGTTGCCCGGTCCCAGCAGTGGACCTGGTAAAGATCGATATAGTCGGTTCCCAGACGGCGCAGGCTGGCCTCCACCCCGGCCAGGATGTGCTTGCGGCTCAGGCCCGCGTCGTTGGGGCCGTCGCCCATGGGAAAGCGCACTTTGGTGGCGATGACGAAATCGTCCCGCGCCTTTTCCCGGAGCCAGCGGCCGACTATCTCTTCAGAGACGCCCTGAGTGTAGACGTCGGCCGTATCGATAAAGTTGCCGCCGGCCTCCACGAAGCGGTCCAGCATCTCCCTGCTTTCCCCTTCGGTCGCCTCCCGGCCGAAGGTCATGGCCCCAAGACACAGCTCGCTGACCTTAAGGCCGGTCCCGCCAAGAAATCGATAGTCCATGGTAAGTTTCCTTTCTGATAGGATAGAACGCCGCCACCCCCGGGACCGCCAAGCCCCAGCTTGGCGATGGCCGAACTGGGGTTCGGCGATCCCGACCAACAGCCGAGCCGCCACCTCAGGACCGCCAAGCCCCAGCTTGGCAACCGCCGGACCCCAGCTTGCAACCGCCGAACTGGGGTTCGGCGATCCCAGGCAACTGGGCGCACCACGATCTTCGGTCACAGTCTGCCTTATCAGTCTATCATATCTCAATTCCTACCGAATTTCGCTGTAGTTGGGCCGCGACATCTTGACCATTGATCACTCCCTCAGAGAGTGTCATGGGTATGATTGAAAACTGCTATCCACGCCCTGCCCTTCGACAGGCTCAGAGGACAGCGGCATGAGTACGTCGTGCGCTTAGAACTCGCACTTACACGGTGTAACGGCAGAGCAATACCAGGTCCTTGACCTCTCCGCCCAGTTGGGCGATGGTGGCCCCGGGCAGGTCAAATGTCGCCTCACCCAAAACATCGTTAGCTTCTGCATCCGACCACGCTCCATTTACCAGCAGCCCATCCGCCTGCCAGAGTTCCACCCCGGTGACGGTCACGCCCCTGCGGGCGGCCAGATGGGGGAAGTGATCCGGCCGGAGATCGAGTGCGAGGGCAGAATCGGCGGCGCCGTCAGCGGCCAGGAGGCGGGCCCATGCGTCGGGGAAACGCGAGCGGAGGCTGATCAGCTGGGTGAGTTCGCCGGTCGCGTCCAGCATGGCATTGATGGCGTGGGTTAGTTCGGTTTCCACGGCCGTCCGCAGCAGGTCGTTTCGGCGAGCCGTGTAGCTGATGTGGAAGACCACGTCACCAATGGAGTCGAAGTCGAACTGGGCGAAGTCCGGGCTACCCAGATCGAGGGTCCAATTGCTGATGACGCCCGCGCCTTCAAATGGCAGGTAGCGCTCGTCCCGGAAGTTGATCTCGAAGAGGCCGCCGTCATTCACCCCGCTGCTCGTGGCGATGGACTGGCTGTCGAGGCCGTACTTGAAGCGCTCGTCTTCGTAGTCGCCGTCCCACGCGTAGCCCGTCGGATATTGCTCCGGCGGGCCGCCGTTACGCAGAGTGGTCGCGCGCCGTGTGCGGTGGCTGTTGAGGGTCAGGGTGCAGTTGATGTTGGTATAGGGTCCGCTCAGGGCCGGAATCGTGAGACGGACCGCCTTGATGCGACGACAGTAGTGGCCCGGATAGTCGAGATCGAAGAGCCCCTCGGGTAGATCGACGATGCAGTTGCCATCTTTGCGCAGCTTCAATAGCGCTTCGGGCGCGATTTGGGCCAGGGAAATGTGCTTGGTCAACTCCAGCTCCCGCTTGTTGCCGTCGAGAAAGGCCTGTTCCATGCGGCGCAGATCGTGGAGCAGAAGGTCGCCGGCCAGGAGCCCCTTGCGCAGGGAATCCCAGTAGCCGAAGGAGATGAAAGTTGCGGCGTCGTCGGCCAGTTCGTGACGGAACGCGGCCTGGGCCTTTTTGGCCAGATCGTAGGCCAGCTGATAGGCCTGGAAGTAGACTGCGGAGATGCGCGTGACCATCCAGCTGTAGAGGGCCCGGTTGGTGAACTTCTCGCGCATGACCGACTCCACCGCTTCGGCCTGGGCGATCTGCTCTTCGTGATTGGTCAGGTCCTGCTCGGCGATGGCCAGGCGGATCTCGGCCGCGGCGATCTGCTTGTCGAGCTGCTCCGCCTCCCTGGCGGCCAGCGTCTCCTGGAACTGCCACTCGTCCGCCCGGCGCCGGAAGCCGGCATTGAGGCCGTCCAGGCTGGCGTCGATATTCATAATCGTACCCTTGAACTGGAACCAGGCGCCCACGGCAGCGGCAAAACCCGCCAGATGAGTTCCGCCCCAGATGGTGGAAGCGCCCACGCCAATCTCCAGATTCGGCGTCAGCGCGGCGACCGAGCCAATGGTCTGGCTGATGACGGCGTTACGCTGGGGATTTTTCGACCGCTCGATAGTCTGGAGCTGCTGGCGCTCGCCTGGAATACGTCGTTCGATATTGCGGTAGTAGTCGCGACGGTATTCGGCCGTGGCTTTTGACGAGGTCAAGGCCTCCAGCGCGGCCTGGGCCTCAGCTACCTGCTGGCTCTTGACCGCCTTGACCAGCTTCAGGATGCGGCTCTCATGGCCAGCGCGCAGGAGGGCCAGTTCTTCCGCATCCTGCTTTTCCAGCGCCGTCAACAGCGCGTTGCCCAGGGCCTGCACATCGCCGGCGAACTGGGCCGCCCGCTGCACCAGGTAACTGAAACGATAGTGGGGCAGACCCAACTGCTGATCGGCCAGGACCGCACCCAAATCCACCCCGGCCGCGGCCGCGCGCACCAGCAGCGCAGGATCGATGGGCGGCTCATAGAGGGCCAGGGAGCGGACCACGCCCTCAATGTTCATGCAATTGCGGATCTTGAAGAGGCGATCGGCCACGGTATCCCAATAGGCATGCATCCGATCGTTGCCCGGAATACAGAAGAAGAGCGCACTGCCCAAGGCGGAGGGCGCCGCCGCGCCGTTGCCGCCCGGATAGCTGTAGCCCACCAGATTTTCCACCTCCACCAGCGCGTTGGAGAATTCATCCAGGTAGGCCCGCAGATCGTTGTAGGTTTCGACCGTTCGATCGTCGATGGTGCGCCTGCCGTCCTCCTTGAGCGGCGTCTCCCGGGGCCGGTCGCCCAAAATTTCCTGGGCCAGAAGGTAGAGTTGCGTGGCTT
>CAYZLP010000324.1:2411-5890 GCA_964478635.1 uncultured Caldilineaceae bacterium | reverse complement strand
GGTCAGCCGCTGATGGATCTGATCGAAACCCTCTGGGCGGATGGCCAACTGGCTCCCGTCCAGCAGCGCGGTGACGCCTTCCTGCCCGGCCTCTGCCCGGCGGCGCGCGCAGGCCGGACAGGTAGCGGTGTCATGCCGTTCGTACGTTTCGGGCTGAGTGTATGCGCTCATATAGCCTTCGTAATTCCGCACCACCACGCGATCGGCCGACTGGCTGACCAGATAGTTGGGCATGACCGGGATCTTGCCGCCGCCGCCCGGGGCGTCGATGACGTAGGTGGGCACGGCATACCCGGACGTGTGGCCGCGCAGCGCCTCCATAATCTCGATCCCCACGGCGACCGGCGTGCGGAAGTGCCCAGCCCCATGAACGAGATCGCACTGATAGAGGTAGTAGGGCCGCACCCGGTTCAAGACCAGCTTGTGAACCAGTTCGCGCATGATGTGCGGGCAGTCGTTCACGCCCGCCATGAGCACGCTCTGATTGCCCAGGGGAATGCCGGCATCGGCCAGGCGGGCAAGGGCCTCAGCCGCGGCCGGCGTAATCTCCTTGGGATGGTTGAAGTGCACGTTGAGCCAGAGCGGGTGAAACTGGCGCAGCATCTCGACCAGATCGGGCGTGATCCGCTGGGGCAGGAAGACCGGTACCCGGGAGCCGATGCGGATGATCTCCACGTGCGGAATGGCACGCAGGCGGCGCAGTAGATCCTCCAGTACCTTCTGGGGAATCGTCAGCGGATCGCCGCCGGAGAGAAGCACGTCACGTACCTGGGGCGTACGTGCGATGTAGTCAATCTGGGCATCGTGTGCGCCGCGGCTGAAGGTCGCGCCGGGATCGCCCACGATGCGGCTGCGCGTGCAGTAGCGGCAATAAGATGCGCACTGCGTCGTCACGAGCATGAGCACCCGGTCGGGATAGCGATGCACCAGACCCGGTACGGGAGAATGGGCGTCTTCGCTAAGCGAATCGACCATCTCGGCCTCAAACGGCGCCAATTCAGCCGCGGTAGGAACGATCTGGAGGCGGACGGGGCAGTCGGGATCATCCGGTTCCATCAGTGAAGCGAAATAAGGAGTGACATCGACCCGAAAGCGATCCGGCGCCGAGAGGCCGGCTATTTCGCTCTCGGTCAGCGTGATCACTCGGCTGAATTCGTCGACGGTATTGAGACGGTTGCTCAACTGCCAACGCCAGTCATTCCATTTTTCCAACGGTACATCCTGCCAGGGGTGGGGCGGATGCTGCCCATTCATCGATTTCTGCATGGATTCTAGCTCCTTCATGGAACGTTTAACCGGTTCAGATTGGTGGCCACAACAAAAGCCGCCAACCATCACAACCGCAATCGGCGATTGTGACAGCAACGGCGACTTGCCCAAAAGATCAACTCAGTTTTCGGCTTCCGGCGATAGGGGTGGACCGAGCGGCCCGGGAAGGCAAACATAACACCTACAGTATGCGCCCGTTTTTTCTCCAATGCAAGACCGAAATCCTACGATTACCCGGACCAGTCAGGGATGGCGTCAGGCTCCACGCCTTGGCGGGCGGCAAAATCGTCGATCAGCGCCCGGGCGATACTGACGCGCGGGGGAACCTTGGGCAGTCCCGCGGCGCCGAACCAGCCGGCTTCGGCAATTTCCGCATCCTCTAGCCGAAGCTCACCGCCGGCGTACTCGGACGTAAAACCGACCATGAGTGAGTTGGGAAAGGGCCAGGCCTGGCTGGCGAAATAGCGGATGTTGTCGATCTCAATCCCAGCTTCCTCACGAACTTCGCGCTTGCAGCAATCCTCCAGTGACTCACCCGGATCGACAAAGCCGGCAATGACACTGAAGCGCCCGAGCGGGAAGCGATGGTTGCGCACGAGCAGGAGTTCGAACCCGCCGCCTGCGGGACGGGTAACGGCGATGATGATGGCCGGTGCGGGATTGGGGTAGCGGCTCAGGCCGCAACGGGGACAGATGCGTGCCAGTTCTTTTGCGGCCGGTTCCATCTCGGCACCGCAGCGACCGCAGAAACGGTGCGTGTTTTCCCAGAAAAGGAGCTGTTGGGCGCGGCCGGCTAGGGCAAGCTGCGCCTCATTCAATGCGGTGAACAGGCGACGGAGGCCGAAACTCGTAATGCCGGCCGGCAGTTCATGACCTTCATCCACGGCGCCGAAGTAGCAATGGCGAATGGTCTCGCCGTTCTGCAAAACGCCCATGTAGCTGCTGGACAGGGGAACCAAACCGCGTGCCGACCATGCCGTCGCAGTCAAGGGACTCACAGCACCTGCGGTCTCTTCAACCAGGAGACGATCGCCTTGATAGAGAAACCACCAGCTTCCCTCATCGATGGTGACGGGCGCTTGGTGGTCAGGCCGAAAATCCACCGGTTGCAGCAGCATTACTTAAACCTGCTCGCCAGTTCCGCTTCGATTTCCTGCCAGGTCAATCCACGGGCGGCCAGCAGCACCAGGCAGTGGTAGATCAGGTCAGACATCTCGTAGAGGACGCGCGCATCGCCTTCTCCTTTGGCAGCAATGATGACTTCAACGGCCTCCTCGCCGATCTTTTTGAGAATTTCGTTTTCTCCCTCGCGGAAGAGCGTGGCTGTATAGGAGCCTTCGGGCAGGGATTGCTTGCGCGCTTCGATGGTTGCGAAGAGCGCCTGGAGCGTATCGGTCATGATCAGTCCTTGGTGTGGCGGTAGAAACAGGTGGGCGCCCCCGTATGACAGGCCGGACCGGCCGGTTCAACCAGCAGAAGCAGCGTGTCGCCGTCGCAATCGATCAGCAGGTCGATGACCCGCTGGGTATTGCCGCTGGTCGCGCCCTTGTGCCAGTACTCCTGACGGCTGCGACTCCAGAAGACGGTTTCACCGATAGTGAGGGTGCGGCGCACGCTTTCGGCGTTCATCCAGGCCATCATCAACACCCGACCGTCGCCGGCATCCTGGACGATGGCCGGGACCAGGCCGTCGGCGTTGAAGTGAATTTGGGTCGTGAGCTCAGCGGGCGTCAGCATGCTGCTGACATTGGTGAATGCGTTCATGGCTCAGAGCAGATCTTCCGGGGGGATGCGCACGGCGACGCCGGCTTCGCTGAGACTGCGCTTGACATCCATGATGGAGAGTTGCCGGAAATGGAAGAGGCTGGCGGCCAGGGCCGCGGCCGCGTTGCCCTCGGTCAACGCCTGGGCAAAATGCTCGGGCCGACCCGCGCCGCCACTGGCGATCACCGGTATGTTGACCGCATCACTGATGGCCCGGGTCAGCGCAACGTCATATCCCTCTTGCGTACCATCGCCATCCATAGAGGTCAGAAGAATTTCACCTGCGCCGCGGGCTTCCACTTCCTTGGCCCAGGCGACGGCATCAAGCTCCATGTTGATGCGACCGCCGCTCACGTAGACATCCCAACCTTCACCCCGAACCGCGATTTCGGCCCCGGTGCGCCGCTTGGCATCGATGGCAACGACGATACACTGGCTGCCGAAGC
>CAYZLP010000324.1:0-2311 GCA_964478635.1 uncultured Caldilineaceae bacterium | reverse complement strand
GCCCCGGTGCGCCGCTTGGCATCGATGGCAACGACGATACACTGGCTGCCGAAGCGCTTGGCGCCCTCGTTGATGATCTGGGGATTGCGCACGGCCGCACTGTTGAGGCTAACCTTGTCGGCGCCGGCCAGGAGAATCGCCCGCATGTCGTCCACTGTACGAAGACCGCCACCGACCGTGAAGGGGATGAAGACCGTATCGGCCACCCGCCGCACCATCTCGGTAACGATATCCCGGGCTTCATGGGTCGCAGTTATGTCAAGAAAAACCAGTTCGTCGGCCCCTTCTCGATCATAGATTTGGGCCTGCTCCACGGGATCGCCAGCGTCGATCAGGTCGACAAAGTTCACGCCTTTGACGACGCGGCCGTCTTTCACGTCCAGGCACGGAATGATGCGTTTAGCAAGCATGTCTTCTATTCGTTGGTGGTCACCCCAAGAAACTCGAGTGCGGCGTCAAGGGCCGGCAATTGCTCGGGCGACGTTTCGGTTAAGAGTTCCCATGTCTGACGCGCATTCAGCCAGCGAACTTCACAGTGGTTTTCGTGGCCCAATCGTACAACACCCGGCCCGACTTTGCCCAAATAGTAGACGATTGTGCGCTCTACCTCATAGTGACGAATATGGGTGACGTAGTGAAGTTCCGTGCGGCACGCTTCATGCAATTCCTCAAGTTCCAGTGCCGTCTCTTCGCGGAACTCGCGCCGTGCGCAGGCAAGATCGCTCTCTCCAGTTTCGACACAGCCGCGGGGAAATTGCCACTGCTCGAAAAATAGATTAAAGAGAAGAAGAAACTCGGGCCCATCCGCGCCCATGCGGTAGGGCACCACGCCGGCGCTACGCCGAGCCAGAGGCCGCGCGCCCAGTTCGATGGCGTCGGCCAGATCGAGTTGGGCGGTATAGATTGCCTGACCCGTGATGACGCCTTCAATGTTATAGAACTCAAAACGCTTGAGGCGGCGAATGTCCTCGATGGATGCTACCCCGCCGCTGGCAATAACCTTTAGACCGGTCACATCGCCCAGGCGGCTGGTCATATCCATGTCGACTCCGCTCAACATGCCGTCCCGGCTGATGTCGGTGTAGACGACGAGCCGCACGCCCAGGGCATGCATGCGATGCCCCAACTCGATGGTGTCGATGGCGCTGGTCTCTTGCCAGCCGTGGGTCGCCACCATCCCGTCCCGGGCATCGATGCCGACGACGATGCGCTCTGGCCCCCAGCGCCCGATGGCGTCCCGCACCAGGCTGGGGTTCTCGACGGCAACGGTTCCCAACACCACACGATCCGCCCCCAGTTCCAGGGCAAGCTGGATATCTTCCAGCGTGCGCATGCCCCCGCCGAACTGGATCGGCACATCACCCGCCTGCCGGATTTCCGCCAGTCGGCGCAGGTTGATCGGCAACAGGCGCATAAGTTCTTCGTGGGGCGTCTCGGGCTTTTCTTCGCCGGGATGCTGGATCAAGATGTTGGTGGGCCGATGCAGTACGTGGAGGTGATCCGACGTGGCGCCCAGAGCGCCGTCCAGGTTGACGACGTGGAGCCACTCCGCGCCCTGGCTGACCCAGTGGCGGGCCATAGCCGCAGGGTCTTCGCCGAAGACGGTCTCTGCGTTGGGATCACCTTGTCGCAGGCGTACGCAGCGACCGTTTCGTAAGTCAATGGCAGGATAGATAATCATAGGGGCAACTCTACCACAAGAGTATCGTAAGCAAACGTAACATCCCATCCTCGTTTGGCACGAAGATCGGCCGCAATCTGGTCATAATCTTGTGGCGTCAGCCCAAACGGCTCTTCCAGATGGCTGAAGACGATTCGCCGGGCGGCAAGCTGTTCCACCATCCGCAGCGTCTGGCGGTAGGTTGCTTCGGCTTGGAGCACCGGGTGGGCAGCCGGGATCAGGCGCTCGCCCGTCAGCGGGTGATATTCAAAGATGCCGGCGGGCAAGTAGAGCAGATCCAGACCGCATAATTCCGGCTCCGGTTCCCATTCATGCAGTTCATCCATGGCCACCAAGACCCGACGCGGGCCGCCGATCTCTTCAAAAAGATAGGCGTAGACATAGCCCACGGCCAGGAGGTGCGGGGTCACGCGCCACCCACCAAAGGTCAAGGGGCCGTCAAAGTGCCGTACGTCCACCAGACCGAGTTCTTGAAGATAGCGGAAATTTTCAGCGAGGCCCAGCTGCTGCTCGAAGTCCCGCGCAACCAATGGCGGCAGGTATATCGGCGTGCACGTGCTATTGGGCGGCAGGTTGCGTACGTCCCAGTTGCGTGTTTCGTACATGCGGCGGCCTGCCGTATGGTCGGGA